>CAJFNH010000035.1 GCA_904394195.1 Candidatus Gallimonas caecicola | reverse complement strand
GTTTTCTTTATAATATGGGAAAGGAGCTGGATATGAAGTCTTTCGGCTATGAACAAGTGACCCTGTGCGACGGTTTCTGGAAGAGCGTGCGCGAGCGCAATGCGACCGTCTCGCTGATGAACGTTTACCGCCGTTTTGCGCAGACGGGAAGGTTTGCGGCGCTGCGCTGCGAAAAACAGGACAATCCGTCCCATATCTTCTTTGATTCGGACGTTGCCAAATGGCTGGAGGCGGCTGCATATCTGCAGCACGATTATCCCGATGCGCAGGTGCGTGCCATCATTGACGAGACGGTGGATACCATTATCGGGCATCAGCTGCCGTGCGGCTATTTCAACAGCTATTACCAGGTCTACAAGCCCGAGAAGATCTTTATGGAGCGCACCGAGCACGAACTGTACTGTGCGGGGCATCTGATCGAGGCTGCCGTCGCCCTGGACAAATGCGGCGTGAACGCGCGGCTTCTGCCCGCTATGCGGAAGTATGCCGACTATATCTATGAGCGCTTTTATGTCAGGCGGGATACCGGCTTTACGACGTGCGGGCATCCGGAGATCGAACTTGCCCTTGTCCGGTTGTATGACCATACGGGCGAGGGAAAATATCTTGAACTTGCCAAATTTTTCCTCGACGAGCGCGGCGTGCGCGAAGAGGAGATCTATTCCGCAATGGACAGGGCGTACGATCAGTCGCACATGCCGGTGCGTAAGCAGCGTTCGGCGGTGGGGCATGCCGTGCGCGCCCTCTATCTGTATTGCGCCATGGCGGATGTCGGGCGCAGGACGGGGGATGCGGAACTGCTGGAAGCGTGCCGCGCTCTCTTTTCCGATATCGTGCGCAGCAAGCTGTATCTCACGGGCGGCGTGGGGTCGGGCTGGTGGGGCGAGCGCTTCACTATCGCCTACGACCTGCCCAATTCGCAGGCGTATGCGGAGACGTGTGCTGCCATCGCGCTTGTCTTTTTCTGCGAACGGCTCGCGCAGGCGGGGGACCGCGCCGGGTATCACGCTGTCATCGAGCGTGCGCTCTACAACAACATTCTTGCGGCGGAATCTGCCGACGGGCGCGGGTTTTACTATGTCAACCCGCTGGCGGCGGACGCGAAATACGCCCGCTACGCGCGCAGCGTCCCGGGCATGCCCTTCAAACCCCTGTTGCAGCGCGCGGAGGTGTTCGGCTGCTCCTGCTGTCCGCCCAATCTCGTGCGCCTGTTCGCGCAGATCGGCTCCTTTGCCTACGGCGAGGAGGACGGCGTCCTCTATGTCCATCAATATATCTCGTCGCAGATCTCTGCCTGCGGAATGGAGCTTTCGCTCACAGCGCAGCTTCCCTTTGCGGGCAGCGTGAATATTTTTGTGCGCGGAAGGGGGCGCCTTGCGCTGCGTATCCCCGTCTGGCAGACGCACATCTCCTGCAGCGTGAACGGGCAGAGCACGGAGCCGGAGGCGGAGGGGGACTACCTGTACTTCTCCGTTGACGGAGATACGCGCATTGAGGTCGTGTTCGGCATGCGGCCCCGTTTCGTCTGGGCGAACGGGCATGTGCGTGCGGACAGCGGCAGAAAGGCGGTGGAATACGGGCCGTTGGTGCTGTGCGCGGAGGAGGCGGATAACGGCGGCGATCTGTCCGGCGTGGAGATCTCCTCTCTGGAGCGCGCCGAAGTTGTCCGGACGGAGAACGGCTTGAAAGTGCGCGTTCCCGCCCGCAGACTGCGCACGGGCGACGCGCTCTATTCCTATCTTCCGCCCGAACCGGAGTCCTTCACGCTCACGCTCATTCCCTATTATTCGTGGGCGAATCGGGGCGAAAACGACATGCAGGTATGGTTTTTATAATTGAAAAAGAGTGGGGGGATCATGTACGGGGAATTGAAAGAAATTCTTGAAGCGCACGGTCAGCTTCATGTTCTCAAGTGGTGGAACGAGCTGGATGAGGCGGGGCGCGCCCGCCTTGCGCGGCAGATCGGGCGCATCGATTGGAACTTGCTTTCGCGCGCAAAGGAGTACTCCGCGAAAAAACGCGGAACGATCGCGCCCATCGACGGTCTCGATCTGGAGGAGATCGCCGCCCGCCGCGAAGAATTTTTTGCGACGGGAAGGGGGGCGCTTCGTGCGGGCAAGGTCGCCTGCGTGCTGCTTGCGGGCGGACAGGGCACCCGGCTGGGCAGCGACGCGCCCAAGGGAACGTATGATATCGGCGTCACAAAGCCGCTGTATATCTTTGAACAGCTCATCCGCAACCTGCAGCGGGCGGTCTCGCTGTGCGGCGCGTATGTTCCGCTCTACGTTATGACGAGCGAGGAAAACGACGGCGCCACGCGAGCCTTTTTCAAAGAACACAGCTTTTTCGGCTATCCGCAGGAGGAGGTGTCGTTCTTCCGTCAGGAGATGGCGCCCGCCGTGGACTTTAATGGGAAACTGCTCATGTCTGCAAAGGATTCCCTTGCGCTTTCGCCCAACGGCAACGGCGGGTGGTATGCCTCTTTGGTGCGCGCGGGGCTTGCCGACGAGGCTGCCCGCCGCGGCGTGGAGTGGTACAACGTGTTCGCGGTGGACAACGTTCTGCAGCGCATGGCGGATCCCGTGTTCGTGGGCGCGACCATTGCGAGCGGCAGGGCGACGGGCGCCAAGTTCGTGCGCAAGGCTTACCCTGAAGAGCGCGTGGGGGTGCTGTGCCTGGAGGACGGGCTTCCTTCCGTCATCGAATACTATGAGTTGAACGAGAGCATGGCGAACGCGCGCGACGGCGCGGGGCGGCTCGTCTATGCGTGCGGTATGACGCTCAATTATCTCTTCCGCGCGGACGTGCTGCGCGAGATCGCCTCTGCCCGCCTGCCCGTACATGTCGCGCGTAAAAAGGTGCCCTGTATCGACGAGATGGGCGTTCTCACCGAGCCTGCGGCGGAAAATGGCTGCAAGTTCGAAACGCTCATCCTGGACATGATACGCTGTGCGGGGAGCTGCCTTCCCTTTGAGGTGGAGCGGGAGCGTGAGTTCGCACCCATAAAAAACAGGACGGGGGCGGACAGCGTGGATACGGCGCGCGCCCTTCTCGAAAAAAACGGAGTACAACTGTAATGGACAACGAAGCAAGCAAGGAAACGACGGAATTTCTCACCCAGCTCGTGCGGTTGAACGCCACCATGAAGGAGCTGTTCTCCTCGGGCAATGTGGCGCTCTTTACCGAGATGAACGACGCGATCAAGAAGATGCACGCCGTGCAGCACGGAAGCCAAGACAAGGTGCTCGCGGCGCTCGATCCCGAATGCGTCGTCATCTACGGCAATTTCGACATGATCGTAAAACTTCTGCGCACTACCGAGGGCGGCGTCATTGACGCCGCCGCGCAAAAGGCGCTCAATAAATTTCTGCACAACATCGACGAAGCCGTCGTCAACATTGCGGCGGCAGTCGGTCTCGTCTGACACGTTACAAAAAGGAGGATATGTATGGCAAGAAGAGGGGCCAAACGCCATAAAAAGTTCTTTTTGGTGGTGCTTGTTTTGCTCGTCATCGTCATTGCGGTGTGCGCGTGTCTTTATTTCTTTGTGTATAAGGAAGAAGTGGACGACTTCCTTTACAACCATTTTGGCGATCAGGCGTCAGAGGGCGATACGGGCGACCAGGGCGGCTCCGGCAATGAAGGCGGGGGCGGCGTGAGCGATCCCGTTGCGGACGGCGATATCGCCGAAATATCCTCGGCAGAGCTCTCCATCCACTTTCTGGAGCTGGGCAACCGATATACGGGGGACTGTACCCTCATCAAGGTGGGCAATACCGAAGTGCTCATCGACGCGGGCTCGCGGCAAAATTCCGCCGCGGCCATCGTGGACTATGTGAGCGATTACTGCACGGACGGCGTGCTCGACTATGTCATCGCCACGCACGCGCACCAGGACCACATCGCGGGCTTCGTGGGCACAACGAGCGCGCCCGGCGTATTCGAAAGTTTTTCCATCGGCACCATCATCGACTTCCCGCGCACGGGCGTCTCGACCAACATCTACAATCGCTACGTTGAGGAGCGCGACAATGCCGTAGAACGGGGCGCCGAGCACTATACCGCGCTCGAGTGCTGGAACAACGAAGGCGGCGCGCAGCGCTCCTATGCGCTCTCGGAGAGCGTGACGATGAATATCCTCTATCAGCGCTTCTATGAGGAGGACACGGGCGACGAGGACGAGAACGATTACTCCGTGTGCATGCTCCTCACGCAGGGGGAGAACAACTTTCTGTTTACGGGCGATCTGGAGGAGGATGGCGAGCAGTCGCTCGTGGACAACAACGAACTGCCCCGCTGTAAGCTCTTCAAGGGCGGGCATCACGGCTCCTACACCGCCTCGACCGATGCGCTGCTCTCCGTCATTCAGCCCGAGATCGTGTGCGTGTGCTGCTGCGCCGGCTCCCCCGAATATACGGTGAACGTCGACAACATGTTCCCCGCGCAGGATTTCATCGACCGCGTGGGCAAGTACACCGATCAGATCTATGTCACCTCGCTTGCCACCGACGTCGATCTGGAGGAGGAGACGTGGGACTACACCTCCATGAACGGCAATATCGTCGTCTACAGCGTGAAAGAAACGGATACATATGCTCTGAAATTGTGGTGCTCCAACAACACCACAAAGCTCAAAGATACGCAGTGGTTTCAGGAAAACCGCACCTGGAGCGGGGTATAGCATGCAGATCACGGCAATCACCCCGCAAAAGCACGACGGCTCGCGCTGCAATATCGAAGTGGACGGCAGGTTCTTCTGCGGAATGCAGCTGCTCACCGTCATGGAGCATCGCCTGAAGGTGGGCAGCGTCGTCACGGAGGAACAGCTCTCCGCCCTGCAGCTCGCGGGCGAAAAACAGACTGCGCTCGACAAAGCGCTCCTGCATATCTCATCCTCCATGAAGACGGAGCGCGACGTGCGCGACTTCCTGCGCCGCAAGGGGTATCTGAAGGAGGTCTCCGACTACGTCGTGGAGAAGATGAAGGGGTACGGCTACCTCGACGACGAGGCGTATGCACGCGCCTATGCCGAGAGTGCGGGCGCCAGGAAGGGCGACCGTCTCATCCGCATGGAGCTGCGACGCAAGGGGGTGGACGACGCCGCCATCGATGCGGCGCTCCCGGAGCGCGATGAACGCGAGGCGGCGCGGGCGGTGCTCGAAAAATATCTGCGCGCAAAGACCCCGGACGAAAAGACGGTGCGCAAGGCGTATGCGCACCTGCTGTCCAAGGGGTTTGATTACGATACTGCGCGCGCCGCGCTCGAGGCGCTGCGCGGGGAGGACGAGGGATGAAATACGCATTTTCCAACGAACAGATGCGGCGGGCGGACGCCGCCGCGATCGCGGCGGGCACGCCTTCCATAGAACTCATGGAGCGCGCGGGACAGGCGCTTGCGCGCGCCGTTTCGGACGCCATGCGCAGGAAAGGGGCGGCGGAGGCGATCTTTGTGTGCGGCGGAGGCAACAACGGCGGCGACGGATTTGCCGCGGCGCGCATCCTTCGCGATGAGGGCGAGGATGTGAGCGTTCTCTGCCTTGCCCAAAACTTTTCCCCCGACTGCGCCGCCATGCGCGCGCGCTATCAGGGGGAAGTGCTCGCCAGGATCCCGCGCAGAAGGTACGCCGTCGCGGTGGACTGTCTGTTCGGAACGGGGCTGTCCCGTCCCATCGAGGGGGAAAACGGGGCGCTCGTCGCCTTCCTCGCCTCGTGCGACTATGTCGTCGCGTGCGACCTGCCCAGCGGCCTCAAGGAGTGCGGCATCGCGCCCGAGGTCTGCGTGCGGGCGGATGAGACGGTCTCGATGGGACAGCTGAAGTGCGCCCTGCTCATGGCGGACGGTGCAGACTGTGCAGGCAGGGTGCAGGTGGCGGATATCGGCATCCCTGCCACAGAGCGCGGCGCCGAAGTGTGGGAGGCGGCGGACGTGGCAAAATACTTCCCGCCGCGGCGCTCCAATACGCACAAGGGCAGCTACGGCTCCGCCTGTATTCTTGCGGGGGACGCATACAGCGGCGCAGCCTTTCTTGCGGCGGGCGCCTGCCTGAAGTCGGGCGTCGGCTACACCAAGCTGTGCGTCTCCGAAAAGCTCTTTCCGGCGGCGATCGGCAAACTTCCCGCCGTCGTACTCAAAGAGTTCAGGGCGATCGACGGCGACGTGCTCGCCGCAGACTGCATCGCGGCAGGCATGGGAGCGGGCGTGAGCGAGCGGCTGTATGTGTATATCGCCGAGCTGCTCGGCGCCTACACGGGCACGTTGGTGCTCGATGCCGACGCGCTCAACACCATTGCGGCATACGGCATCGAAGTGCTCAATAAAAAATCCTGCAGGGTCATACTCACGCCCCATCCCAAGGAATTTGCACGGCTTGCGGGCAAACCGGTGGGGGAAGTGCTCTCGGACGCCGTGAACGAAGCAAAGGAATTTGCTCTGCGCCGGCAGGTGACGCTCATCCTCAAGAACAACCGCTCCGTCGTCACGGACGGAGAGCGGGTCGCCGTCAATCCCACGGGCTGTGCGGCGCTCGCCAAAGGAGGCAGCGGCGACGTGCTCTCCGGGCTGCTCGCGGGAACGTGCGCCCGCGGCGTCGCGCCCTTCGAAGCGGCGTGCGTGGCGAGCTGGCTTTTAGGGCGCGCAGGCGAGATCGCGGCGCAGAAGATGGGGGAGTATGCCCCCGATCCGACCGATATCATCGGCTTCCTGCCGGAGGCAATGCGTTCTCTGTAAAGTCCAAAATCCCCTGAAAAAACGGGGATTTTTTGTTATTTCATAGTATTATGTCTGACATAATAGTCTGTTTGCAGGCTTTATGCGTACCCGAAGGCGCGGATGAGGATGGCGGCGGCAAGCAGAATGCTGCCGGAGATCAGATAGTAGACGGGGAAAAGTACGAACAGGCTCATGACCATCAGTCCCGCCCCGCTGACGAAGAAGGGATAGGCATTGCGCCGCGAGAAGGCGCGCCGCGCAGCGGTGCACACCGTCTTGCGCGGGATCTCGCCGCAGATCATCTTTTCGGGCGTCGTGCGGGTGCGTTCGAACAGAGCATAGACTTCATCGCCCGTCATCGCGCTGCGTGAGAAGGCGCAGAGCAGTTTTTCCGCCTCGGGCGTGAGCGCGTTGCAGGCGATGCGGAAGGGCTGTTCGCCGTACTCTTTCAGCAGGTGCGCGACGGCGTCGGCGGAAACGGGCTGCATCGTGAAGATGGGGATGAGCGGCGTACCGTCTACGGCGAGAGCGTCCCGTTCGCAATGCGCGTTCTGTCCGTCGGCAAGCAGTGCTTCCAGCAGGGCAGCGCGCACGCGCTCGTCCCGTTCAAGCGCCAGGTGCAGCATGAGTTTTTCCCTGTCTTCCCGCTGTTTTTTTCCGAGTGCGCGCTTCCGGTGCTTTGCGCCGAGCAGAAAAAACAGGATGACGCCGAGCGCAAGGGCAAGCAGAGTCGCTGCGGTGAAACATACCCACGTCTGCATGCGCAGCCAGCGGAAGATCCCCACGAGCACCAGCCATGCGGCGGCGGTATAGAACAGCGTATCGGTGACAAGGGGCAGGTCGAATTTTTTCATGCCATGATTTTTGCCGCATTTTCTTCCGATTAAACTTGCAAAGCGGGAAAAACTATTGTATAATATCCCCATGAAGATCGCGCTTTTCGGGGGCTCTTTCGATCCCGTTCACAGCGAGCATGTGCGCTGCGTACAGGCGGCAAAAGAGGCGTTGGGCCTGGATAAAGTCATCATACTGCCTGCGGGGCTCGCGCCGCACAAACGCTGGGGTGCGTTTGCTTCGGGCGAGGAGCGCCTTGCCATGTGTCGCCTTGCCTTTGCTCCCTTTTCCTGGGCGGAGGTGAGCGACTTTGAAGTAAGGCAACAGGGAAGGAGTTATACCTATCTCACCTGCCGTCACTTTGCCCAGGTTTTTCCCGGCGCCCAGCTCTATTTTCTCGTCGGGGAGGACATGCTGGAGGACTTCTTTACCTGGAAGGAGCCGGACGATATCCTTGCGCATGCGACGCTCGCCGCCTGCGGAAGGGGGGACAGGACGCCCGCTTCCCTGCATGAACGCTTTCTTGCACGTTTTCACAAGGACTTCGTCGCCGTGCCCTTCACGGGAGCGCAGGTGAGCTCGCGCATGATGCGCGTCGACCTTGCGTTCGGAAAGCGCCCGGCTGCGCTGGACGGCGAAGTATATGCGTATATTTCAGAGAGGGGGCTGTACGCGCATCCCGCCATCGCGCCCGCGCTTGCCCTTGAAAAGGAGACGCGCAGGGCGCACAGCTATCGCGTAGCGCGCATGGCGGTGGAGCGCGCCTCTTCTGCGGGGGTCCCGGAACAGAAGGCGCTGCTCGCCGCAGCGCTGCATGACTGCGGAAAATATGTCCCGCTCACCTCGCCGCTTCTGGAAGACTTCACGCCGCCCGCGGATGTTCCCGCGCCCGTCCTGCACCAGTACACGGGCGCCTATCTTGCGCGGCATTCCTTCGGTATCGAAGATGAAGAAGTTCTCGACGCCATCCGCTATCATACGAGCGGAAAACCGGATATGACGGCGCTGGGCATGCTCATCTACCTTTCCGATCTGCTGGAGGAGGACAGGGACTTTGCGGGCATCGGCAAGCTGCGCGCCCTGTTTGCCGAAGATCTTCCGTTGTGCCTGTACCATGCGTTGAGGGGACAGCTCGACTATCTGAAGGGGACGGGCAAGCCCGTCTATCCGCTCACGCGGCAGGCATATCTTTGGATAAAAGAGCGCGTGAAAGGATAATTTTTCAGATGCTGCAAAGTATTATGTCAGACATAATACGGCAAAAAACACAAACAAATGGCTTAAAAACGGAGGTTTTCATGGAAGGTCGCGAATTGGCGCTTGCCTGCGCAAAGGCGCTTTCGGAGAAGAAGGCGCAGGATATCGTCATCCTGGACGTGCACGAGCAGACCGTCGTCTGCAGTTATTTTGTCATCGCCAGCGGCAGGAGCACCACGCAGGTGCGTGCGCTCGGCGACGCGGTGGAGGAAAAGCTGGAAAAGGACGCGGGACTTTTGCCCGTGCGCAAGGAGGGGATGCGCGAGGGCAGATGGGGCGTGCTCGACTACGGCGACGTCGTCGTGCATGTGTTCAACGAGGAATCGCGCCTGTATTACTATCTCGAGCGCCTCTGGGATTCGGGGCGCAACGTCGAGCACTATCAGGACGAACCATGACGGACGCTGCACTCGCCGCGCTTTGGAAGGCGCTCGCGCCCGCCGACGGCACGCCCGCCTTTCATCCCGTACGTCGGGAGGAGGACGGAACGCTCTACGAAGGCGTCTGGCAGGTGACTGTGGGCGGGGACAGGTATTTTCTGAAACGCGCAAAGGAGTACGAGGCGGAAATATACCGTACTTTTTTTACGCAGGACCGTCCGTATGCGCCCAAACTTCTCGGCAGTGCGGCGGGCGAGGACGGCGAATATCTGCTGCTCGAGTACATTGCGGGGGACAATTTGCAGCGCGCTACCCTGTCGGGACTGGCGGCTGCGGTGGAATCCCTGTCGCTCATGCAGAACGAGTTCTGGGAAAATCAGCGGCTGTCGCACAAGGGTCTTTCGTTTGAAGAGAGTTTCGCGCAAAGAAAAAAGCGCAGGAACTATTTGCGTTCCGCGCTGCTCGAAAAGCACTACGACGAGTATCTATGTATGTATGAACGCCTGCCGCGCACGCTCTGCCACGGCGATCTGCTGCCCTTCAACATTTTGGTTGCCGACGGCCGGAGACGACCTATTCAGCGCCCCAAGCGGAAAAACCCGCGCCATCTGACACCGACCGGCTTCACGGTCAGCGAGACTTCAATGGCGACCAACCGTGAATTGCGCCGTGCGCTCGCCGCTTT
>CAJFNH010000034.1:9942-11579 GCA_904394195.1 Candidatus Gallimonas caecicola | reverse complement strand
ATTCGCCGCGTCCAAGGCAAAAAAGGAGAAGCTCCATGTCATCGAGGCTATATTCACATTCACGGCAAACCAGGAGAAGGAGCATGCCGAAATATTTTACGACTATCTCAAAGAAAGTACGGGAGGTACAATATTTATCGACGGGGGTTATCCCGTGGATAATTACGAGGACATAAGGGAACTTTTGATGGCGGCGGAACGCAATGAGTATGAGGAGTACGGCGACGTATACAAAAATTTCTCACTCACGGCCGAAAGGGAAGGATTTACGGCCATAGCAAAGGCCTTTGCCAATATCGCGGAGATAGAAAAGACCCACGGTGACAGGTTCGGAAATTTCGCCAGAATGATAAAGGAAGGAACTCTTTTTGTATCGGATGTGGAAACAGGCTTTATCTGCCTTAACTGCGGATATGTTTATACAGGAAATGAGGCTCCGGCTCAGTGCCCGGTGTGCAGCCATGACCAGGGATATTTTGCCAGAAGGGAGCTTGCGCCCTGGATGCTTGAGGCATGAGGGAGCCGCCTGCTGTTACTGTAAAAAAGCAGCCGCCCGCGGGCGGCGTTGCCTGTTATTTTTTGACGGGCCCTAAAATCATGATGAGATTGCGCCCCTCCTGGTTGACGGGCTTTTCGATGACGGCAAATTCCTTGATGGACTCATAGAAGTTCATCATCACGTCCCGCCCGAGGTGCGCGTGCGCCATTTGCCTGCCGCGCAGGCGGATGGTCACTTTGACCTTGTTGCCCTCCTGCAGGAACTCCGTTGCTTTGCGCGCTTTGACCTTCAGATCGCCCACGTCGATGGTGACGGAGAGCTGCACTTCCTTGATCTCGACGATCTTCTGGTTGCGCCTGTTCTCCTTTTCCTTTTTCGCCTGCTCGAACTTGTACTTGCCCCAGTCCATGATCTTGCAGACGGGCGGCACGGCGCCGGGCGAGATCTTGACGAGGTCGAGCCCCGCCTCCTGTGCAAGGCGCAGCGCCTCGCGCGAGCTCATGATGCCGAGCTGCTCCCCCGTCTCCGAGATGACGCGCACTTCGCGGTCGCGGATCTCCTCATTCCTCTGATTCTGCGTTTTAATGGTTCCACCTCGCAAAAATAATCGGGCCGCACAGAGTGCGACCCGCGGAAAAATCAGAAAGCGCAACTGCGCTTTACGCCGATTTCATAGACCCGTTCCGCTTTGCAGATACGGGGAGAAGGGTTTGCCTCTGCTTGACGCAAACGATTTTAACAGAAAGCGCGCCCGATGTCAAGAAATTTTCGACCGATTTTGCAATTTTTTCAGAAGATGACCTTGTCTGCGTCCTCTTTTTTGACGAGGGCGAAGAAGTCCGCCTTGGGCATGGAGCCGATATCCCCCTCGCCGCGGCGGCGCACGGAGACGGTGCCGTCCTCCACTTCCTTATCGCCCACAACCAGCTTGTAGGGCACCTTTTCCATCTCGGCATCCAAAATTTTCCTGCCCAGTTTTTCCTTTCTGACGTCGGCGGAAGCGCGCAGCCCCATCGCATTCATCTCGTCCACCAGCTTCAGCGCATATTCGGCTGCGCGATCGGTGACGGGGAGCACCTTGACCTGTTCGGGCGCGAGCCAGACGGGGAACTTACCCGCAAAGTGCTCGATGAGGATG
>CAJFNH010000034.1:0-9883 GCA_904394195.1 Candidatus Gallimonas caecicola | reverse complement strand
GCGCTTGATAGAATCTTCCAGATGGAAGTCGATCTTGGGGCCGTAGAATGCGCCGTCCCCCTCGTTGACGGTATATTCGAGCTTGAGCTCGTCGAGCGCGGCGCGCAGCGCGTTCGTCGCCGCCTCCCAGTCCTCGTCCGAGCCGATGGAATTTTCGGGGCGGGTGGAGAGCTCGACGGAGTATTTGAAACCGAAGAGCTTATACACCTCGTCGATGATGCGCACGACCCCCTTGATCTCCTGCGTGATCTGCTCGGGCAGCATGAAGATGTGCGCGTCGTCCTGCGTGAAGCAGCGCACGCGCATGAGCCCGTGCAGCTGTCCGCTCTTTTCGTGGCGGTGCACGATGCCCAGCTCGCCCATGCGGATGGGAAGATCCTTATAGCTGTGCGGCTGCGTCTTGTACACGAGCAGCCCGCCCGGGCAGTTCATGGGCTTGATGGCGCAGTCCTCGCCGTCGATCTTGGTGGTGTACATATTTTCCCGGTAGTGGTCCCAGTGCCCCGACGTCTCCCAGAGCGAACGATTCAGGATGATGGGTGTCTGCACCTCGACATACCCCTCACGGCGGTGGATCTGCCGCCAGTAGTCGATGAGGGTATTCTTCAGGACCATGCCGTTGGGCAGGAAGAAAGGAAAGCCCTTGCCCTCCGGCAGGAGCGCAAACAGCTTCATCTCCTTGCCGAGCTTGATGTGGTCGCGCTTCTTTGCCTCCTCGAGCAGGCGGAAATACTCGTCCATCTCCTCCTTCTTGGCGAACGCCGTGCCATAGATGCGGGTGAGCATCTTCTTTTTCTCATCCCCCCGCCAGTAGGCGCCCGCGATGGAGACAAGGCGGAATGCCTTGATCCTGCCCGTGGAGGGAAGGTGCGGCCCGCGGCAGAGGTCGATGAATGCACCCTGGCGGTAGAAGGAGATCTCCTCCCCCTCCGGCAGATCCTGGATGAGCTCCACCTTGTACTTTTCATGATATTTGCTCATGAGGGCGATCGCTTCCTCGCGGGGAAGGGTGAAGCGCTCGATGGGCAGATTGCTCTTGATGATGTTCTTCATCTCCGCCTCGATCTTGGCAAAGTCCTCCATCGTGATGGGCGTTCTGAAGTCGACATCGTAGTAAAACCCGTTGTCGATGACGGGACCGATGGCAAGCTTGCAGGTGGGATAGATGGTCTTGAGCGCCTGCGCCAGAACGTGCGCGCAGGTATGGCGGTACACCTCCAGCCCTTCCTTGTCCTTGAGGGTGACGAGCTCGAGGGCGTCCCCTTCGCAAAGGACGTGCGACAAATCGCAAAGATGGCCGTTCACCTTTGCCGCCACCGCCGCGCGCGCAAGCCCTTCGGAGATCGCCTGCGCCGCCTTGAGCGCGCTCGCCCCGCTTTCCAGTTCCAGCTTATCGCCGTTTTTTAAGGTAATTTGCATGGTATTTCCTCCCGTGATGCAGCTTATTATGTCTGACATAGTACTTTGCAGAACGCGAAAATAAACAAAAAACGTCCTCAAACTTCCCCTTTCAGGGGAAATTTAAGGACGCAGATATTCCGCGCGGTTCCACCTTAATTGCCGTCAGACGCCGGCCGCTCTTTTCTGAAATTGCTTAAAATCGGATGGTTTCGCCCTCCGCCCGCCCATACAAACCTTCCAGCCAAAGGGTCTGCTCTCTGCAAAAGCCGGTGCGGCGCTACTTGTTCCGAAGTACGTTTATTTTACTTCACCGCGCGCATTTTGTCAAGAGAATATGGCGCGCTCCGCATAATATTTTTGCAGAAAATCTCCCAGCGAATCCTCCACTTCGCCCAGGCAGCAGATGAGCCCCGCGTCGGAGAGCACGATCTCCGTTTCGGGATCCTCCTGCCCGGTCAGACGGCTGCGGCGCAGGGGCGTGAAATCGGCGCCGTACACCGCCCGTCCCTTGAGGTAGATCTTGTTGGAGCTCTCCTCCGCAAGAAAGGCGCAGAATTTTTTCAGATCGACCGAAGAAAAGCTTGCAGGAATATATCGCACGATCTTTTCCCACTTTTCGCGCAGCGCCGCAAGGCGGAAGGCATACACCCCGTCTACCGCGCAGCAGTGCAGTGCGTACACTTTGCGCCGGACATATGCCGCGTCCCCCTCGAGATCAGCAGCGATGAGCGCGGCGGCCAGCAGGCGGCGCTCCCTGCGCGCCAGGCTCACGGACAGGCGCTTTTCCAGAAAGCGGTATTTATAGCCGACGCACAACACCTCGGTGACCGCGTCCGCCGCAGCCGGAGCAAGGTCCTTTGCCGATGGCACGCACAATGCGATGGCGGCGCGCCCGCCCGAAAAGGAGAGTTCTCCCCTTCCGCCCAATGCGATCGCTTCGGCAAGCAGAGCGTTATACAGATAGGAGAGAAAGGACGCATTCTCCGCGCGTTCGGACAAAAAGAGAGTTTCCACATAATTATTGTATGAAAAACAAACCGTTGTATTCGCCGATCTGCAGATACGATCCGCAAAACGAGGCAAGAGCAAAGTGCACGAATTTATAAAAAGGCGGAAATGCGGCTTGACTTTCGGGCGCATCCATAGTAAAATGGATGGAAGTGTAAATACAGTTCATTTACAAGAGGAGACAGCATGGATCATCAATCGGTCGAGCGCAAGTGGCAGGCGCGCTGGGAAAAGGCAAAACTCAATCAGTTCGACAAAAAGGACGCCGAGCGCAGAAAGTGGTATGTGCTCGAGATGTTTTCCTACCCTTCGGGCGCGAAGCTGCACATCGGGCACTGGTACAACTACGGCCCCACCGATTCCTACGCCCGCTTCAAGCGGATGCAGGGATACAACGTGTTCCAGCCCATGGGCTTTGACGCCTTCGGCCTGCCCGCCGAGAACTACGCCATCAAGACGGGCATCCACCCCAAGGATTCCACCGAAAAGAATATCGAGACGATGGAAGGCCAGTTGCGTGCGATGGGCGCCATGTTCGACTGGTCGGCGGAGGTCAAGACCTGCGACGAGAACTATTACAAGTGGACGCAGTGGATGTTCCTGCAGCTGTACAAGCGCGGGCTCGCCTACCGCAAGGAGGCGCCCGTCAACTGGTGTCCTTCCTGCCAGACGGTGCTTGCCAACGAGCAGGCGGAGGGCGGCGTGTGCGAGCGCTGCGGCTCGCAGGTGGTGCGCAAAAACCTGACGCAATGGTTTTTCAAGATCACCGACTATGCCGAAGAACTACTGACCGGCCTTGACACCCTCGACTGGCCGGAAAAGACCAAGAACATGCAGCGCAACTGGATCGGAAAATCCACGGGCTGCGAGATCGAATTCGATTGCGACAGCGGCGACAAGCTGCGCGTGTACACGACGCGCTGCGATACGGTATTCGGCGTGACCTATGTGGTGCTCGCCCCCGAGCATCCCCTTGCGCGCAAGCTCACGACCCCAGAACAGATGCCCGCCGTGGAGGAATACATCGCGCAGACGGCGAAGGCGAACGAGATCGAGCGCCTCTCCTCCACGCGCGAAAAGACGGGCGTGTTCACGGGCAGCTACTGCACCAACCCAGTCAACGGCAAAAAGATCCCCGTCTGGCTCGCCGACTACGTGCTTGCCAGCTACGGCACGGGCGCCGTGATGGCGGTCCCCGCGCACGACGAGAGAGACTATGCGTTCGCCACCAAGTACTCTCTTCCCATTGTCAAGGTCATTGAAAAGAAGGGCGGCGAAACGGAGCTCCCCTTCACCGAAGACGGCATCATGGTAGGCTCGCTGCAATTTGACGGACTGTACGGCGAAGAAGCCCGCGCGGAAGTTGCGGCGTACATCTCCAAATTGGGAAAAGGCGGCAAGAAGGTCAACTACCGTCTGCGGGACTGGCTGGTCTCCCGCCAGCGCTACTGGGGCGCCCCCATCCCCGTCATCCACTGTCCCAAGTGCGGCGCGGTGCCCGTGCCCGAAAAGGACCTGCCCGTGCGCCTTCCGTACGACGTGGAGTTCCGCCCCGACGGCAAGTCCCCGCTTGCCAAGTGCGAAAAATTCATGCACACCACCTGCCCGAAGTGCGGCGGCGAAGCACAGCGCGACCCGGATACCCTCGACACCTTCGTGTGTTCCAGCTGGTACTATCTGCGCTATGCGGACGCGCACAACGAAAAAGAGCCCTTCTCGCGCGAGGCGGTCGATAAGATGCTGCCCGTGGACGTGTACGTCGGCGGTGCGGAACACGCCTGCATGCACCTTTTGTATGCGCGCTTCTTCACCAAGGCGCTGCGCGACATGGGGTATCTTGACTTTTCCGAGCCCTTCAAGCGGCTCGTGCACCAGGGCGTCATCCTTGGCCCCGACGGCAACCGCATGAGCAAGTCGCACGGCAATATCGTCTCTCCCGATGAATATGTGGAGACGTACGGCTCGGACGCCTTCCGCCTGTACCTGATGTTCGGCTTTTCCTACACCGAGGGCGGGCCGTGGAACGACGACGGCATCAAAGCCATCGCGAAATTTCTGGACCGCGTGGAAAAACTGGTGCGCAAGATCGACGCTTACAAGGCGCACAAGGAGGGCGGCGCATACGGCGCCGACGAAAAGGCGCTCGACTACGCAAAGAACTATGCCATCGACCGCGTGACGAAGGACCTGGAGGCGTTCTCCTTCAATACGGCGATCGCGCGCATCATGGAGCTTGTCAACGCGCTTGCAAAATATGACGGACTGGAGCAGAAAAATATCGCCGTGGAGAAGGCGGCAATGCGCGATCTGGTATTGCTGCTTGCCCCCTTCGCCCCGCATTTTTGCGAGGAGCTCTGGGAACAAATCGACGGCAGAGGCTTTGTATTCGAACAGAACTATCCCGTTGCCGACGAGAAGGCGCTCACGCTGGACGAGAAGGAATACGCCGTGCAGGTCAACAGCAGAATGGCGTGCCGCGCGATGATCTCCACCTCCGCCACCGAAGAAGAGGTGAAATCCCTTGTTCTCGCCCTGCCCGAAGTGCAGGAAAAGATGGCGGGCAAGACGGTAAAGAAGTGCATCGTCGTTCCCGGACGGCTCGTCAACCTCATCGTTGGATAACGACAAAACAAAGTGTCCGCGGGTAAAAACCTTACCCGCGGACACTTTTTATTCCTCTATATACCATTTGGCATACAACCGTGTTTCCTGATACAATGCCTCGCCCTCTTCGTTGTATTTGGCTTCCGGCAGAGTATCTGTATCAAAGTTCCATATATTCACACATTCCGGCTCCTGAAACCATCCGCCAAAGATATAACCTTCCCGTTCCGGATTTTGCGGAACATATGTGATCTTCTCTCCGTAATCATAATTGTCCGACCAATAATACCCGTCGTTTTCCGCTCCTTCATAATTGTAAAAATAATTACAATTTGATAACCATCGATGACTTACATTTTGTGTACCTGGAATACAGCCTCGCTCATCCGCTTCCCAATAGTCGTGATTTTCTATGGTGCTGAAAAATATCTCTGCATTTCCATAATCAATATCATATATGTCACTGTACGCCCCTACCATTATAATTTTTGTCAGATTTGGCACATTCGAAAAACTAATACGCCACAATTCCATACTTGGAATAATATATATCTGTTTTAGTTTTTCGCTCTCAAAATTACCTCCCCTCACTGATAACCCATACTGATAAGTGAGCTCTTTTACTTTATATCCATCAATCTCTTTGGGAATAACAATCGTTTCTTTTTCTTTTCCCTGCTCCGAAAGTCCTTCCAAAAAGAGCTGACCACCATTCAACCGATATATAAAATCTCCGCTTGTGTATATCTTTTCTTTACAACCGCTCAATAAAAACATGGAACATACAATCATACTCAATGCGACCATGAGCCATCTCTTTCTCATTTCCATTCCCTCCTTACATTGTATTGCTTTCCCCTTTGCACACAGTATAGCACATTACATATCGTTTGTCAATAGGCTAATCACAGCGGTGCGGGAGCGCCATAAAATACGAACGCGGGTGCGGCTTTTGCCGCATCCGCGTTTCAAATTATATAAAAATGAAACCATCATCGCAACAGAAACAAAGATTAAATCGCCCGTTTATCTGAAAAACCTCAAGCGGCAGAACAAAACCTCAAAATACCGCTCTTATGAACTATACGAATCGCCTTTTTTGCATGCCCATCAGAACAGCCCTTTGAGCGCAGGATACAGCTTTGCAAAGTGACGATAGCGGCTTTCGTAGTCCGCCGCGATCCTCGCATAGGGCAGCACCGTCTCTTTGACACGCACGATGGCATTTGCCGCGTCCTGCACGCTTGCATACTCCCCGCAGCCCACCATGGCAAGCATCGCCGCGCCGAAACCGGGCCCCTGCTCCGTCTGCGGGATATCCACGGGTATATTCATCACATTTGCCACGATCTTGCGCCAGAGTTTGCTCTTCGCGCCCCCGCCGCACAGCTTGGTACGCGGGATATGCGCGCCGTTCTTTTTCGCCGCCTCCATGCAGTCGCGGAGCGCAAACGTCACGCCCTCGAGCATCGCGAGCGTCATCTGCCCGCGCGTGGTATCGGGACGCATGCCGATGAACGCGCCGCGCGCCGTCACGTCGTTGTGCGGGCTGCGCTCCCCCATGAGATACGGGAGGAAGTACACGTCGTTTTTGCCAAGGCACTCGTCCAGTCCAGTCTCTTCCTTTTTATAGTCGTCGGACTGCAGAATGCCGTTCACCCACCAACTGTTACAGCTTGCGGCGGATAAAATACAGCCCATCAGGTGCCAGCCGCCGTCTGCATGGCAGAAGGAGTGCAGCGCGTTGACCTTGTCCTCTTTATAGGATTCGGACGAAACGAACAGCGTGCCGCTCGTGCCGAGCGAGATATTGCAGCCGCCCTCGCCGACGACGCCCGTGCCCACCGCCGCCGCGGCGTTATCCCCCGCACCCGCAATGACTTTGACGTTTTTCAGCCCCACCATGTCCGCGATCTCGGGTTTGAGCATGCCCACGACCTCGTAGCTTTCGTGCAGTTTGGGGAGCTGTGCCTCGGACATGCCCACGAGTTGCAGCATCTCGGGCGACCAGCGGCGGTTTTTTACATCCAGAAGGAGCATGCCGCTCGCATCCGAAAGATCGGTGCAGAACGCGCCCGACAACTTGTATGCCAAATAGTCCTTGGGCAGCATGATCTTCGCAATGCGCGCGAAGTTTTCGGGCTCGTGTTTTTTCAGCCAAAGGAGCTTTGGCGCGGTGAAGCCTGCAAAGGCGATATTGCCCGTCCATGCGGAGAGCTTGTCTTTCCCGACGACCTCGTTGAGGTACTTCGTCTCCTCCTCCGTTCTGCCGTCGTTCCACAAAATGGCGGGGCGGATGACGTTGTCTTTTTCGTCGAGCGCGACCAGCCCGTGCATCTGCCCGCCGAAGGAGATCCCTTTGACACACGATTTATCCTGCCCCGCGAGCAGTTCTTTCAGTCCGCGCAGCGCCGCTGCATACCAATCTTCGGGATTTTGTTCGCTCCAGCCGGGGTGCGGATAACTCACAGGATAGGTCTGCGTATTCTCCGCAAAAATGCTGCCGTCTGCGGCAACGAGCAGAAACTTTGCCCCGCTCGTCCCCAGGTCTATGCCAACATAGTAATTCATGCGAACGGATTCTCCGTTTTATACAGGCTATCCGCGGGCTTGTTGAAACCGATCTCCTCAACGCCAAGGCACTTGAACACCTCGAAGAGCGCCTTGCCGAAGTGACCGAACGCGACCGCGCCATGGTGCGGAAATCCGCCCTCGATGAGCACATGGCGGTAGAACCTGCCCATTTCGGGAATGGCGAACACGCCGATGGAACCGAAGGAGTGCGTTGCGACGGGCAGTACTTCACCCTGCGCCACATACGCGCGGAGATGATTGTCTGCAGTCGATTGCAGACGGAAGAAGGTGATCTTTCCGGGAACGATGTCCCCTTCCAGCGTGCCGTTGGTGACCTCGACGGGCAGAGACCGCGCCATGATCTTTTGATACTTCATCGTGGGATTGCACAGTTTCCCCGCGCAGGTGTTGCCGCAGTGGAATCCCATAAAAGTATCCGTCAGCTTGTAGTTGTATTTGCTTGCAATATCTTTGTTGTACAGTTCCTTGGGCACCGTATTATTGATGTCGAGGAGCGTCACCGCGTCCTCGCTCACCACCGAGCCGATGAATTCCGAAAGCGCTCCGTAGATATCCACCTCGCAGCTCACGGGGATACCTCTGCCCGTTAAACGGCTGTTCACATAGCAGGGCACGAACCCGAACTGCGTCTGGAAGGCGGGCCAGCACTTGCCCGCAACGGCGACGTACTCGCGGCTGCCCTTGTGCGCCTCGATCCAATCGAGAAGCGTGAGTTCATACTGCGCGAGCTTTGCCAAAATCTCGGGCTTTTTGTTGCCCTCGCCCAATTCCTTTGCCATATCCGCGACCACTTCGGGGATGCGCTTATCCCCTGCGTGCTTGTGGAACGCCTCGAAGAGGTCGAGCTCGCTGTTCTCCTCGATCTCCACGCCGAGGTTATACAGCTGCTGAATGGGCGCGTTGCAGGCGAGGAAGTTGGTGGGACGGGGCCCGAAAGAAATGACTTTCAGCCGCTTGAGCGCATATACCGCGCGGGCAATAGGCAAAAAGGCGTGGATCATATCGGCACACTCTTCCGCGTCCCCCACGGGGTACTCGGGGATATACGCCTTCACGCCGCGCAGCTTTAAGTTGTAGCTCGCGTTGAGCATGCCGCAGTACGCGTCGCCGCGGGAGTCTGCTAAAACTGCGATATTCTCCTCCGCCGCTGCGCAGAACATGACGGGCGCGTTCAGCCGTTCGGAGAACTCCTTTGCGAGCATCGTTTCGGAAATCTCGGGACCGAAGTTGCCCAAATACACGCAGAGCGCGTTGCAACCCTGTTTTTCGAGATCTGCGAGCGCCTGCTGCATATGGATCTCGCTCTCGACGATGCACATGGGGCACTCGTAGATATCGCCCTTGCCGTACTTCTTCTCGTACGCTTCAATGAGCGCCTTACGTCTGTTGACGGACAAACTTTCGGGGAAACAGTCACGGCTCACCGCCACTACCCCCACTTTCATCTTCGGAATATTGATCATAGCTTTACCTCACAAATACGCTTCGCTCCGATTTTGCAGAAGCCGCATCGACAATGACGGCGTTCTACATCCATATCCGCAAGATATTGGCATCATGGCGAATAATGGATAATGGTGTGAAGCACTTATTTACGTCAATACTACCACTTAACGCCTGTCCTGTCAATAGGGTTTGACAAAAAAGCATCGGACGAAACATCCGATGCTTTTTGATTTTTTGTATTAGAGGTCGGCAAGCAGAGCAATGGCACCCTGGTCGTCCGCCTGTTCCGCAAGGATCTCTCCGCAGAGATTCTGCGCCTTTTCCGTCTCGCCCTTGCCCGCATATCCGAGCGCGGCAAGATATTTGCAGTACTTGCGGTTGCGGGCCTCCAGTTCGTCCTGATAGACCTCGATCTCCGGAAGAGATACGGCAAAATAATCATAGCCCACTTCGTCGAAAATATGCCGTTCGCCGTAAGAGATGAGCTGATGGAACGCCTTGTTCGCCATGTGCGTGTTGCCGAGCTCGGCGAACGCCAGTCCCGCGAAGTAGATATAATCGGAAGGCTGATCGTGGTAATAGAGCGCTCTGTCAGGCGTCAGACTGCCCTTCGTCGCGCGGACGAAACAATCCTGCGCTTTTTCCGCCTGTCCCATGGCGCGGTTAGCGACGCCCATGTAATAGTACGCCTGGTTGTCGGGGACGTTGGGGAGTTTCCCTTCTCCGAGATTGACGGGATAGGTGAGCGTGCGTTCCAGCAGCGAAACAGCTTCTTCGTATTTTTTCTGTCCGATCTTCTGCTTTGCAAGTCCGGTCAGGGCATATTTAT
>CAJFNH010000033.1 GCA_904394195.1 Candidatus Gallimonas caecicola | reverse complement strand
CGCTTGCAAAGTGTGCGCGCCTGTTGGCGGCGCCTTCCAGGTTTTTTAAGAGCAGGGCGCGGTTGTCCGCATCGTCTCCACCCGAATAGCGCGCGCTGTACACGCCGGGCGCGCCGCCCAGCGCGTCCACTGCGATGCCGCTGTCGTCGGCCAGCGCGGCGCAGCCCGTGGCACGACACACGGCGCGCGCCTTGATGAGCGCGTTCTGCGCGAACGTTTCGCCCGTCTCCTCCACGTCGCCGTCAAATCCGGCATCCTGTTCCGAAACGATCTCCCAGTCGGGAAAGATGGCGCGGAATTCCTTTAACTTGTGCTTGTTGCCCGTTGCCGCAACGACCTTCATCTTCAGCTCCTTTTCGTAGGCGACGCGCGTCTCGCCCGTGGCGATGACAACGCTGCCGCACGCAATAAATCCGTTTTTTTCCAGCGCCGCACGCATGGGCAGGTTTTTCTCATGCGTGTCGATGCGCACCGAGCGCGCGCCCCGGAGCTCCGCCTGCCTGCATGCCGCGGCGAAGATGGCGGAGGCGACCCCGCGGCGGCGGAACGCGGGCGATACGGCAACGCGGTGCAGCGCAAGGTATTTTCCGCTGTTTCGCCACTCCCCGTTAATGGCGTCATAGGCGGGCTCATGGCCGATGAGCACGAAGGTGCCCGCCACCCCGTCTGCGTCGCGCACGACATACAGCTCGCCGCGCCTGAAGTGTTCGCGCGTGTCCTGCGGCGTGGGCGGAAAGTTCTGCCACTGGTCGATGCCCTGGCTGGCAAGATATTCCCTTCCCTGCTCCAGCAGTTCGTCGACGGCGGGAAGGTCCTCCCCGCGGGCAAGTTCCGCCCTCATGCGTCCGCCTCGAGCGGCACGGGCAAGAAGGCGTCTACGTCGAACAGTCCCCTGTCCGTGAGCTTTAAGTGGGGAATGACGGGAAGCGCAAGAAAGGCGAGCGTCATGAAGGGATCGTACCCCTCCCGCACGCCCATTTCGCGCGCATGGCGGGAGATGCGCGCCGTACCGGACGCCACGTCGGCTGCGGGTGCGGAGCTCATCAGCCCCGCCACGTCGAGGGGGAACACCTCCTCTTTGTCCTTGCCGACGAGCGCCATACCGCCGCCCGCCTCTTTGAGAAGCTCCACGACGCGCGCCATGGCGGCGTTGTCGTCGCCCAACACCACGAGATTGTGGCTGTCATGCGAGAGGGAAATGCCCAGCGCGCCCCCGCGGAAGCCGTACCCCTTGACGAGCCCCAGCCCGATGCCGCCGCCCGCAAAGTGACGCTCGACGACGGCGAGCTTGCACACATCTTCGGGCAATACGATATCGCCGCCGCGGCGCTGCACGTTGAGGACGACCTGCTCTGTGACCAGCTCGTTGGGCAGTACATACATGGCGCGAAGGCGGCTGCTCTTTGCTCCAATGCAAAAGCTCTGCGCCGTGACCTTGCCCACGCGCACGGTATCTCTGACCGCCGCGGGAAGATAAGGCTGCGCCGAAAAGAGCGCCCTGCCCCCTTCCGCCGTGAGCACGCCTCTCTTCCACACGGCGCCGACGTGAAAGTTTGTGACGTCATCCACAGCCACCATGTCCGCGACATAGCCGGGCGCGATGGCACCATGTCCGCGAAGGGAATAGCACTCGGCAACGTTCAAAGTCGCCGCGCGCACCGCCCGGAGCGCAGGCACGCCCAGGGCAACGAGCTGCGCGAGCGCGTCGTCGATGTGTCCGCGCTCCATCAGGTCGGCGGCGTGCTTGTCGTCCGAACAGAGCAGAAAGCGCGTGTAATTTTCCGCCGTCATGAGGGGGGCGCAGACGGCGGCATTGTTTGCCGACGAGCCGCAGCGGATCTGCACATACATGCCGCGCGCGAGCTTCTCGCACACTTCGTCTGCCGACAGGCTCTCGTGATCGGTGGCGACGCCCGCGGCGAGATATGCGTTGAGCGCATCCCCCGTGACGCCGGGCGCGTGGCCGTCAACGATCTTGCCCAGCGTCTTTGCCGCCTCCAGCTTGGCGAGCGTATCCGCATCCCCTGCGATGACGCCCGGGTAGTTCATCATCTCCCCCAGTCCGAAAAAGGCGGGCTTTTCCAGTTCCTGAAGGGTGGCGCGCGCATCCAGCCGCGCGCCGCTCGTTTCAAAGGGCGTGGCGGGCACACAGGACGGGAGCTGCATCAATACGTCCAACGGCTGTATATCGCCCGCGCGCAGCCGCGAAAACGCCTCGGCAAGGTATTCCGCCCCCTGCACGCCGCACACGTTGACGAGCTCGTGCGGGTCGGCAACGATGGCGCAGGTGCCGTGCGGCACGGCAAGGCGGGCAAACTCTTCGGGAGTAAGCATGGTGCTCTCGACGTGCATGTGCGCGTCGGTAAACCCGGGCAGCAGCACTTTGCCCGCAGCGTCGTATTCCGCCTTTGCCGCATACCCCCTGCCGATGCCCACGATGACGCCGTCCGCAACGGCGACGTCCGCGCGCTCTGTTTCCCCGGTGAACACGTTGAACACAGAGCCGCCGCGGATGACAAGGTCACATGTCTCCCGCTTCATGGCGCAATCGATGCGCCTCTTCAAACCGTCATGTAAAAACCGTTCCATACGTTAAATTATAGCAGAAAGCGGCCTGCAATGCAAGCCGCTGCCGGGAATTTGAAAAAATTCATTTGTCCGCGCGCACACAGTACACGATGTGCGGCATCTGCATCCCGTAATAATGTTTGATAACGCTGCCCACGGGCTGCATGCCGAGCCTTACGGCAACGCGGCGGGAGGCATGGTTGTTTTCGCGGATGATACAGTACACCTCCTGCAGCCCGAGCCCATGAAAGGCGTATTCCCTGCAGCCGAGCGCCGCCTCCGTGGCATAGCCGTTGTGCCAATAGCGGCGGGCAAGCAGATAGCCGATCTCCGGCACGCGGCGCGTTCCGATGCTCTGCATGGTCAGCCCGCACTGACCCAAAAAGGCGCCGTCCTCCCGACGGATGACCGCCCAGAGGCCGAAACCGTCCCGCGCATACCGCTCCGTCTGCCGGGCAAGCCATTCGTCCACCTCTTCATCGGAAAAGGCGTGTTCGTAGGCGTACATTGCGGCGCCGTCCTGCAGCGTCTCGCACAGCGACGCCCTGTCGCAGGAGTCGAGCGTGCGCAGTAAAAGACGTTCCGTCTGAAATATGGTCATACTTCGTGCTCCGAAATGAACGTTTTGCCCGCAAGACGGGCGAGCGGACCGCCGCAGCCGAGCGTGAGCTCCTTTGCCACCAGCCGTTGGCGCGTTGCGTGCCTGGCACGGTTGAAGGCGGTATCGCCGTACTTTTCATCCCCCAGAACGGGATGCCCGATATGCGCAAGGTGCGCGCGGATCTGGTGCGTTCTGCCCGTGTGCAGCGTGACGCGCAGCAGCGCGCACTCCCCTTCTTCGAGCACCTCGTATTCGGTGACGATCTTTTCGCCCCCGGGCCTGTCCGAAACGTACACGCGGGCAGCGGCGGCGTCCTTTACCAGGTACCCCTCCAGCACGGCGTGCGCGGGAGCGGGCGTTCCCTTCACCCGCGCAAGATACACCTTGCGCACGCGGCGGGCGCGGAAACAGGCGAGCAGCTCTTCCTCCGCCGCGCGGTTTTTGGCAAAGACAAGCAGCCCCGCGGTGTTGCGGTCGAGGCGGTGGATGAAATACGTCTCCCCGCGGCGGGAAAGCTCGGCAAACACCGCCTCCGAATTGACGCCGCTTTCCTTATCGGCGACGATGATATCCTTGTCCTCGTACAACACGCAGAAGGCGCACTTTTCCTCCTGCGCGCGCGTCATGTAGTAGCGCACCGTGTCGCCCGCTTTCAGGGGAACGTCGCTCCCCACGCGCACGCCGTTGACGCGCACGTTGCGCTCCTTTAAAAGGGTGCGCAGGCAGAAGGACGCCTGTGCGCAGGTGTTATCTGTGAAGGCGGCGAGCGTGGTGTTTTCGCGGACGGTGAATTCTTTCATGGCGTTTTCTCAACAGAAGAAATGCGATGACGGGCAGCGCGGCAAGCAGCGCATACGGCGCGCCGCCCGATGCAAAAAAGTAGGCGAGATAGGACAGGAGCAGCGCGGAGACCGTCTGCAGCGCGGCATAGAGCAGCGCACGTTTCCAGCCGAGTTCGTGCGCCGTTGCGGCGATGGCGGAAACGCAGGGCGAACAGGTAAGCACGAACACGGCGAGCGCGAAGGCGGACGCCGCGCCGTATTCAAATCCCCCGCACAGCATGGCGAGGGCGCCGGCAACGTTTTCCTTGGCGACCAGCCCCGAGAGCGCGGCATAGGCGATGCGCCAGTCGTGCATGCCCGCGGGCGCGAACAGCCACGCAAGCCCTTTGCAGAGGGAGGCAAGCATGCTCTCCTGCACCCCGCACAGGCGCATGTGCCAGTCAAAGGAGGAGAGCAGCCAGCTGGCAAGCAGAAAGGCGAGAATGATCGTCGCCGTCTTTATTATAAACTGTTTTGCCTGAAAGAGCAAGGATCTGACGACAAAAAGCGGCTGCGGACATTGCAGCGGGGCAAGTTCCATGACAAAGGGCGCGCGCTCCTCCGAGCGCGTGGCGAGCGCCGCCAGGAGCGCGATCGCCACCCCCAGCGCGTACAGAAGGAGCACCGCGGGAAAGGGATCCGGAAAGACGGAGGACGCGAGCGTGAGATAGACGGGCAGCTTTGCGCTGCACGATATGTACGGCAGGCACAAGACGGTGCGCCGCTGCACCCGCTTGTCGTCCAGAGCGCGCGTGGTGAGCACGGCAGCCGCCGTACAGCCGAAGCCCATGACGATGGAAAACACCGCCCTTCCGTTGAGCCCCACCGCCGAAAAAGCGCCGTCCGTGAGGGCGGCAAGGCGGGACAGAAGGCCGCTTTCTTCCAGCACGATGAGAAAGAAAAAGAGCATGAGGATCTGCGGCAGAAACCCGAGCACCGTACCCAGCGCGGGAAGCAGGCCGTCGGCGAGCAGGCTGCGCAGCACGGGCGAGGAGATTCCCCTCTCCGCCGCCCCCGACAGGGCGGAAAAGAGGGATGCGATCCCTTCTTTCAGCAGATCTCCCGGCATGTGCGGGGCAAAGGTCAAAAAAAACGCCGCCGCCAGCAGAAGGACAAAGAGCGGGATGCTGAACGCGCCGCGCATGAGCAGCGCCTCGGCGCGCGAGGGCGTATCCCGCGCGGGCGTGTAGACGTCCGGGGAGAGCTGCGGCATACTGCCGTGCACGGGCTGCGCCGCCAGAAGCTGCGCCGCCGCCCCGGCAAGTTCCCTGCGCGCAAGCCCTTCCGCACAGAACACAGGAACGCCCAGCATGCGGGAGAGAGCGCGCTCCTCCACCTTGCCGCCCCGCCGCAGGAACTGCCTTTTTTTGGTGAGCGCCACTGCCGCGCGCCGCCCCGCGCACAGCGCGAACAGCAACGGAAGGGAGTGGGTAAGCGAGGAACACTCCGCCACGAACAGAACGGGAGCTTCGGGGTCGGCGTCCAGCGCCGCGCGCGCCGCCTTTTCCTCCATGCTCCTGCCCTGTGCCGTATAGATACCGGGCAGATCGACATAGGTGGCCCTTCCCGTACCGAAGGTGCCCTCCGCCGCAAGCGCGTTCACCGTGACGCCGTGCCAGTTGCCCACATGCGCATGCGCGCGCGTGAGCGCGTTGAAGAGGGTGCTCTTGCCCGCATTGGGATTTCCGAGAAGGTAGACCTTCACTTCTCCACCCCGATGAGGCGCGCGCTCTCCGCCCCGAGCGCCGCCGTCGCCCGCGCCGTGCGCACATAGAATACCCTTCTCCCGCGGGTCGCGCGCAGAAGGGTGAACGTTTCCCCTTCGCCCAGCCCCAGCGCGCGCAGGCGCTGCGCAAGGCTTCCCTCCGCATGCAGAAGCGTCACGCGCAGTACCTCCCCCTCTTTTGCCTCATCCAACGTCATACACACCTCCGGCAATATAAAAAATGCGAACGGGAGCGCGTTTATGCCCCGTTCGCATTTTTATGTCCGTTCAGTTCTGTCTGACGGCGCGCGCCTCGCGGTTGCCCTGCAATTTGAGCATCCCGTTGGTGATGATGGGCGAGATGATGAGCCAGATCGCAGCCGCCGCAATGATGCAGTAGACGATGATAGAGCCCACCGAGCGCGCCCCGCCGAAGATGGCGGAGACAAGGTTAAAGTCAAAAATGCCGAACATCCCCCAGTTGAGCGCCCCAAGGAGCACGAGGATATACGACAAGACGTTGAAAAATACCATACTTTCCTCCTTGCACACAGTTTGTGCGGCGGAGAAACTTTCATACATGCACTATCGGGCGGAGAGAGCGCTCATGTTCTGCGCAATGGCGGCGTCGAGCGCCGCTTCCGCCGCGGGATACCCGGCGGCTCTGCCGGAAAACGCCTCGCATGCGCGCATCAGGCAGGACGCCATGCCGATCTCCTCCTCGCTCAAGCGCAGCCCGCAGAAGGGATTGCGATACAAAATTTCGCCATTCAGCGATATCGAGATGAGATCGGGCGCGCCCAGGTCGCACCCCTGCCCGCCATAGATCGGCTGCATGGAGAGCGCAGCCGCCTCGCCCTGCACAAGGCGCATGCCGCTGCCGTTGAGCAGTTCGCCGTGCGTGCCCTGCACGAGCACGCGGTCCGCGCGGATGGCGGAAAAGTACTGTGCATGCGAAAAATCGATGAACGCGCGCTTCCGGCCGAAAGAGAGCAGGCTCACGAGCCGATCGTGCGCATGCACTCCCTCCCGCGGGGCGCCCCGCCACTGCGTTTCGGCATAGTCGTCCTGCGTGCGCAGCACATGCACTTCGGGCACCTCGCCGCACGTATCCAGCAGGAAGCGCGCGAGCGCGGCGGCGTGATAGCCGTGGCAGCAGGAGAGCCAGAGCGTATGCACCGCGCCGAGCGCACCCCCCTCCAGGCACTTCTTCAGCGCCGCAAAGCGGGGCTGCAGCGGGAACTGTTCGGCAAACTGCAACTTGTCGGCGCCATAGTGCAGGAGCGCCGCGCGCTCCCCTTCGTTCATGCCTGCGGGCGTCTCGCACAGCACGCGCAGCCCGCGGGAAAGGTACTCGCGCGCCACCGCGCAGTTATTCTGTTTGGATACGCACACGAGCACGGCGCTGCAGCCGCTCGCGCACAGCGATGCGGCGTCGGAAACGATGGGCACGCCGTAGCGTCCGTGCAGCTCTTCCCCGCGCGCCCCGTTGCGGCAGAGCACCGCCGTTATATGCACGCCCTGCAATTTGTTGATGAGCGAGATCCACATCTCCGCGCGCCAGCCCGCGCCCACGATGCCCAGCTCCATGTTCCCCTCCTTACAGGTATTCTGCAATGAGAACGATCACGATCGCCGCCACGGCGATCACAGTCAGAACGACCTCACGCGTACGGCGGTGCGCTGCCGCCGAACGATCGATCTGCGCCGCAAGCGAATTCTTCCGCTCCCGTACGCGCGCGCAGATACGCCGCGTCTCCTCAAGGAAGTCCTTATCCTCCTCCCGGGCACTTCCGGAAAGGCTGTTCATGCTGTCCGCCGCCCGGTCGGCATGGAACAGGCGCGTTTCCGCCCTGTAAAAATCGGAGGCGATGGAACAAACCTGCCCGTCGTACGAATGTCTTCCCTGCGCGGGAGCGCCGCAATTTGCACGGATGGTCTTGGCGGACAGGGGGAAGGACCGCAGTTTCCCGTCGTCGCCCATGATCTTATCGCCGCTGAAGTTCGCCTCGGCGCGGTGCAGGCAGTCGGACGCCTCCGCCGCGCAGGCGCGCGCAAGGCATGCCCATGAGATACTCTCCTGCGGAAAGAGTTTTGTCATCTCCTCGGCGACCGCTGCGGCTTCCGCCGTATGCCCCAGCTTTTCAAATGCAAGAAACCGTTCAAAGTGCACGCCGCAGGGCCGCGCCGCCCCGGCAAGGCCGCCCTCGGCAAGATATTTGCTGCCGCAGTACGGACAGAAGCCGCCGGCGCGGGCGTCCATTTCAAGCGGCGCACCGCAGAAGGCGCATTTTGCCGCAATCATTCCCATGATCCCCTCTTTTGTCTGTAAAAAGCCCGCCACAGAGGGCGGGCATCCTTCACTGCGCCGAGCGTTCCTTGATCTCGACGCTGTACTTTTTGCTGTCCTTGGGCGTGGCGGCACGCACCAGCGTGCGCAGCGCCTTGGCGATCTTGCCCTGCTTGCCGATGACCTTGCCCATATCCGAATCGGACAGAAGCACAGTCACGTTGATGGTATCCTCCGTCTCCTCCACTTCGTAGGAGACATTCTCCTTATCCTCGGCAAACTGGCCGACGATATACTTGATGAGTTCCAGCATGTTGTTTCCTCCTGTATTTACGGTGTGTTTGGGAAAGAGGTGTT
Organism: Candidatus Gallimonas caecicola; assembly: GCA_904394195.1. GTDB lineage: Bacteria > Bacillota > Clostridia > Christensenellales > Borkfalkiaceae > Gallimonas > Gallimonas caecicola. The sequence goes on along the minus strand of CAJFNH010000033.1, from coordinate 1,780 downwards.
TGATTTTTGTTTTTCTGCGCCCTGTCAGAGCGAAACAATCTCGTTATTTGCGAAAAACTTGCGATATGCCTCGGAATAGCGCATGACTTCATACTCGGACTGACTGACAAAGATCACTTTTCCCTTCAGATCGGAAAGTTCTTTCACGGAAATGTCGAGCGACCAGACCGACCGGACAAAATCTTCGCCGAAACGTTCGAGCTTACTTTCGGGCATCGAACCGTCAAGATAGCTTTCGACTTCAGCTCTGTCCTCCGTCAGATAGGCTTCAAAGGAAAAATGATCCTTTTCCGTCGGCGTGCCGAGGCGTTTTTTCTTGCCCACATAGAGAAACAGGAGATACTTTGCCTGTTCCAGTGCGGCGCGTTCCTCCGCCATTTTTTCGCCACGCTCTTTCTGATCGTGTTTTTCAGAGAAAATCAGTCCGACAATGCCGATCACAAAAAGCACAATTCCGATAACCCATAAAGCGGTACTAAGCGCCCCCTGCGTCCTTGATGCAACGACGGAACAAACGGCGCCGCCGATCGCGAGAACGGTGGATCCCCATGTTAAAATACGGTGATTCATGACCTAAGCCCTCCGACGCATGGAAGTTTCTGATTGCTTGCCGCATTCATTGCCGCAGCGTAGAATATCACCACCGCAAAAAGCAATGTCTTTTTTCGAAGCAGAATTACCTGCCGCCGCAGGGCATATGCCGCAAGGCATCTGAACATGCAAGCGCTTTTCGCAAAAATTGCGCGAAGATTACTTCTTTTTCTTCGTCTTGGTCTTGGAGGGCGAGAGTTTTGCGGGCTTCTCCATCGCCCCCGAGCGGATGAGAATGCTCCTCACCGTCTCGGTGGGCTGAACGCCCTTTGCAAGCCACTCCTTCGCCTTCTCCACGTCCACCGTGAGCGTTGCAGGCTCCGACTTGGGATCGTAGAAGCCGATCTTCTCGATATACTCACCCGTTGCCGCCTTGCGCGCGTCCACGACCACGATACGGTACACGGGGGACTTCTTGTCGCCCATGCGCACCAATCTCATTTTGACCATAATACCTGACCTCCGAAATTTGTTTTTCTTGATTTATCCGTCCGCCGCGCCCGAGCGCGGAAAAACGCCTTGTTAAAAGGGCAGCCTCATTCTGCCTTTCCCGCCCTTCATCTGCTTCATCAGAAGCTTGGTCTGCTCGAACTGCTTTAACAGCTGATTGATCTCCTGCACCGTCGTGCCCGAGCCGAGCGCGATACGCCGCTTGCGGGAGGAGTTGATGATCTGCGGATTGTCGCGCTCTCTGGGCGTCATGGACAGGATGATCGCACGGGTGCGCTCGATCTTCTTTTCGTCCAGATCGCCCTCTTTGATCTTGAGCTTACTTCCGGGAAGCATGCCCATGAGCGCCGACGCGCCGCCCATCTTTTTGAGCGCCTCGAACTGGTCGAGATAGTCGGCGAGCGTAAAGGAGTTTTCGCGCATCTTGCGCTCCATCTCCTTTGCCTGCTGCTCGGAGACCGCCTCCTGCGCCTTTTCGATGAGGGAGAGCACGTCGCCCATGCCCAGGATGCGCGACGCCATGCGGTCGGGATAGAAGGGCTCGAGATCGGTGAGCTTTTCGCCCACGCCGATGAACTTGATGGGCTTGCCCGTGACCGCCTTGATGGAGAGACAGGCGCCGCCGCGGGTATCGCCGTCCAGCTTGGTGAGGATGACGCCCGTCACGCCCAGGCGCGCATTGAACGTTTCGGCAACGGTGACGGCGTCCTGCCCCGTCATCGCGTCCACCGTGAGCAAA
>CAJFNH010000032.1 GCA_904394195.1 Candidatus Gallimonas caecicola | reverse complement strand
GTAAGCAGCGAGCGCGTGCGCGCGGCGATCGCGCAGGCAGAGCAGGGCGGCGTGCGCATGGTGGTGCGGCCGTCCGGAACGGAGCCCCTCGTGCGCATCCTTGCGGAAGGGGAAGAAGGGGCGGCGGAGGAGGCGGTGCGCCTTGTCGAGCGCGCCGTGCTCGCCTGCGGGGAGGCGCTCTGATGTGCGGCATCGTCGGCTATCTGGGCGAAGAGCGCGCCGCGCCCGTTCTTCTGGACGGGCTGGAAAAACTCGAATACCGCGGCTATGACTCCGCCGGCGTCGCACTTTGGCAGGATAAAAAGATCGCCGTCGTGCGCCGGAAGGGAAGGGTGTGCGAGCTCGTCTGCGCGCGCTCTCTTGCGGGGAATGCGGGCGTCGGGCACACGCGCTGGGCAACGCACGGCGCACCCTCCGAGCGCAACGCCCATCCGCACCGCTTTGGCGCCGTCTGCCTGGTGCACAACGGCATTCTCGAAAACGCGGCGGCGCTCAAGGAGGAGTGCCTCGCGCGCGGGGAAGTATTTTCTTCGGATACGGACAGCGAGGTCGCCGCCCATCTGATGAATGCCTTTCTTGCCGAGGAGAGCGACCTGCTGCGCGCCGTAAAGAGGGCGTGCGAACTGCTCTCGGGCTCCTATGCGTTCGCCGTGCTTGCCGAGGGGAGGGAGGAGATCGTCTGCGCCCGCATGCACAGCCCGCTCGTCGTCGCAAGGGGGACTGACGGCGTGTTTGCGGCAAGCGATCTGTGCGCCGTCGCCGCCGAAGGGCGCAGCGCGTATGTTCTCGAAGACGGGGAGTTTGCCCGTCTCACAAAGGAAGGCGCGGAGCTGTTCGACAGTGCGCTCCGACCCGTGGAGCGGACCTTCTTTGCGCTGGCAGCGCAGCAGGCGGCGCCCGAAAAGGGGAGCTTTGCCCACTTCATGCGCAAGGAGATCGAGGAAGTTCCGTCTGCTATCGAAAATACGCTTTCCGGCCTTCCGGATTTGCTCAATTCACATCTTTATGAGGTACTATGTCAGACAGAGTACCTGCATATTGTGGCGTGCGGAACGGCGTATCACAGCGGATTGTGCATGAAGGCAGTTGTCGAAAAATTTGCCCGCGTGCCCACGCAGGTGTTCGTGGCGAGCGAATACCGCTACTGCGACCCCATCGTGCCCGAGCATACGCTGACCGTGGCCATCAGCCAGAGCGGCGAGACCGCCGATACGCTTGCCGCCGCGCAGCTCGCCCTGGAGCGCGGCTCCCGCCTGCTTGCCGTCACCAATGTGGAACACTCCTCGCTCAACCGCCTTGCGCAGCATGTGCTTCCGACGCGGGCGGGCAGGGAGGTCGCCGTGGCTGCGACCAAGAGTTTCAACGCCCAGCTCGCCGTTCTCTATTCGCTTGCCGCGGCGCTGGCTGCAGGCAGGGGCAGGCGTGTGCCTTCCCCCGCGGCGCTTGCGGTGCTGGCACGCGAGACGCTCTGCGCAAGCGGCAGGGTCGCCGCCTGGACGCCCTACTTTCAGGGGGCGCGCAGCGTGTTCTTCCTGGGGCGGGGAGCCGACCGCTGCGCCGCCCTCGAGGGCAGCCTTAAGCTCAAGGAGATCAGCTATCTTCCGAGCGAAGGATATGCGGCGGGGGAGCTCAAACACGGCACGCTCGCACTGGTGGACGGCGCAACGCCGGTGGTCGCCGTCATCACCGATCCGCAGCTTGCCGACAAGACGATGAACGCCGTGCACGAAGTGTACGCGCGGGGCGCCGCCGTCTTTTTGGTCACGCCCTTCGAGGAGCTGTGCGCGGCGCAGGAGGTCACCGCCTCCGTGCGCATCCCGCGCTGCGAGCCGGCGTATTCGCCCATCCTCTCCGTCATTCCGCTGCAGCTGCTCGCCTATCACGTCTCGCTCGCACTGGGGCACGACCCCGACAAGCCCAGAAACCTTGCCAAGTCCGTCACGGTGGAATAAAAGAGCGCAAGCAAAAAAGCCGGGGGTCACCTCGGCTTTCATATTGTCTGCGCACTTATTTTACATAGTCGACTTTGGTCACGTCGTTCCACGGCTGTTCGCGCGGCGGGGCGGGGGAGAGCGCATAGCCGAGGGCGGCGCTCGCCACGGGCATGAAGCCTGCGGGCACCTTCATGTCGCGCACGAGCGCTCCGTCTTTGGCGGCTTCCGCAATGGCGCCGCGCACATACAGGTTGCCCAGCCCCAGGTCGGTGGCGGCGAGCAGCATGTTCTCCATCAGGCAGGATACGTTGAGCGCGCCTATCTCGCCCGCCTGCGAGGAGGACACCACGATGAGCACGGGCGCGCCGTGCAGGGGGTCGGCGTTCGCGTCGCCCGAAGCTTTTGCCACCGCCAGCCGGATGCGCTCCAGAATGTCTTTGTCGGTGATCACGCTCAAATGCAGCGTGTCGAAGCGGTGCATGCCGACGGGCGCATAGCGCGCGGCGTTCAGAACGGTCCCGACTGCCTCCTCGGGCACGGGACGGGGGGCGAAGCTGCGCGTGGAGACGCGTGCCTGAAGTACTTTGAAAAATTCCATGATCGTTCCTCCTGTTTTATCCGATTTTTCTGACAAAGGGATGATAGTCCAGAATTTCCTCGATCTCATCCAAGGCGTCCTGCGGGATAATATATCCGCTTGCCTTCACGTTGGATTCCAGTTGCGCGGGCTTGCTTGCGCCCGTGATGACGGAAGTCACCTGCTTCCGGCGCAGGATCCAGGCGAGCGCCAGAACGGAGAGGGGGATTCCCAGACCGTCGGCGACCTTTGCAAGGCGCTCCACCTTGTCCAGATTGTCGTCCGTCAGAAGGGCGTTGATCTGCCTGTCCGCCTGCCACGTTGCGCGCGAGCCGGCGGGCAGGGGAGCTCCCTTGCGGTACTTTCCCGTCAGCAGCCCCTGCGCCAGGGGCGAAAAGACGGTGATGCCCACGCCGTTCCTTTCGCAGATGCCCATGATCTCGTCTTCGATGTAGCGGTCCATCATATGGTACTGCGGCTGGATGACGGAAAGGGGGCGCAGGTGCAGCTCTCTTGTAGCGGCGAGCGCTTCTTCGATCTGCACGGGCGACCATTCGGAGACGCCGTAGTACAGGATCTTTCCCGCCGCGACCATGTCGGAGAGCGCCTGCATGGTCTCCTCGACGGGGGTGGTGGGATCGAAGCGGTGGCAAAAGTACAGGTCAAGGTAGTCCAGCCCCATGTTTTTCAGGGTGTTGTCCAGCTGTTCTATGATATGCTTGCGCGAGAGCCCCCACTCGTTTGCGCCCGGCCCCATCGGAAAGAATACCTTGGAGGAGACGACATATTCGCTGCGGCGGTGCTCCTTGAGCGCCCTGCCCAGAAAGCGCTCCGCTGCGCCGCCCGAATAGGCGTCGGCGCAGTCGAAAAAGTTGACGCCCGCGTCAAAGGCGGCGTTCACCGTCTGCAGCGCAAGCTCCTGCGCCTGCGCGCCCGCCAGGTCGGTCACCCAGCTGCCCAGGGCGACTTCGCTCACCTTCAGTCCCCATTTGCCCAGATTGCGGTAGTTCATGCTCATGCTCCTTTTTCTTCTATCATACCACGAACGGGCGCAAAAAGCAATGGGGGACGGGAAATTTTCCCGCACGCGTGAAAAGGTGCGGGACGGCACCGATGAGGAAGCTCACAGGAGTTCATCTCTATATCCCCATAGGGGGGTGGAAACATCCCCCGACATGAATTTCAGCGCTGCCATTGACAGAACGGGAAAACCGTGCTACAATGAAGGCGCTTTTCTTATTGAGGAAAAGCACATGGCGAAAAAGAAGGGCGCGGGAGGGAAGCCGCAGGCATATGATAGAAATCCATTGTTATCAAGAGCCGACCGTAGGAAAGAAGAAATTAAAAAGCAAGGAACAGTGAATATGAAAGTCAAAATTATCCCTGAAAAAAGATTCCTGGCTGGAGAATTTTATACCGGAGATATTCTTGATGACAAGATCTATGAGGTCATTAAAATCAGCGAACATGGAATGTACAATATCGTTGATGAGAGCGGGGATTGGTATTCTTATCCACCGCAGATGTTTGAGATCGTAGAAGAATAAGCAAACACATTTTAGAAGCATCCTTCGGGGTGCTTTTTTCATGCGCAAAAGGAGGTAGGACGATGGCAAAGCTGACAGATCGGCAGCGGGGGCGCATCAAAGCGCAAAAGATGGAGAGGGCGAAATTTCCACGCACGCGCGTAAGCTGCCGAAATCTTTCCGCCAATACTTGTCAAGCGCGCGCGAATGTGGTATAATCAAGTCAATGTTTCTCATCGATGCGCCCGTGGAACGCGAGCGGGCAAAACTTATGAATCCCGTTGTGCTTGCGTTTGTGGGGGACGCGGTCTATACGCTGTGCGTGCGCCAGCGCCTTGCCCTTGCGAGCGGCGAAAAGACGGGCGCGCTCAATCGCCGCGCTGCCGAAAAGGTATCGGCACACGGGCAGAGCGAGGCGCTCGGACGCATCCTGCCCATGCTCACCGAGGAGGAGGCGGATATCTTCCGCCGCGGCAGGAACGCCAAAAAGCCTACCCGGAGCAAGAACGCCTCGGTGGGGGAATATGTGCGTTCCACGGGGTTTGAAGCGCTCATCGGCTACCTCTATCTGACGGGGCAGGCGCAGCGCATCGGGGAACTGTTTTTCCCCGAAGAGGAGTAGTACATGAAGACAGAGGGCAGGAACGCCGTTCTGGAACTGTTGAAGACGGACAAGACCATTGAAAAGATCGTGCTGGAGCGGGGCGCGCAGGGCACGCTGGCCAAAATTTTTGCCGAGGCGCGCAGACAGGGCGTACGCGTGCAGTTCGTTGACCGCGCCGTGCTGGACAAGGAGAGCGCGACGGGGCGCCATCAGGGCGTCATCGCCTTCACCACCGACTTTACCTACAGCGGCCTCGAGGAGCTGTTCGGCGGCGAGGAGAGCCTCATCGTGCTGTGCGACGGCATCGAGGACGTGCACAACCTGGGCAGCATCCTGCGCGTTGCGGAGTGCGCGGGCGCGGACGGGGTGGTCATTCCCGCCGCCAAGAGTGCTTCGGTGACGGAGGCGGTCGTGCGCATCTCGGCGGGGGCGGCGGAACACATCCGCGTCGCCAAAGTGCCCTCGCTCAACCGCGCCGTGGAGGAACTGCAGAAGAACGGCTACTGGGTGTACGCCCTCGAGGCGGGAGGCGAGAGCATCTACAAAACAAAGCTGACGGGCAAAGTGGGGCTGGTCGTGGGCGGCGAGGACAGCGGTGTCCGGCGCCTCACGCGCGAGAAGTGCGACGGCGTTCTCTCCATCCCGCTGTTCGGAAAGGTCAATTCACTCAACGCCTCCGTGGCGCTCGGCATTGCCGTATATGAGGTGGTCCGTGCAAGACTGGAAAGACAGGACGGATGAAGAACTCGCCGCGCTCGCCCGTGAGGGGAACGCCGGCGCGGAGGAGGCATTGCTCAACCGCTACAAGAGTGCGGTGCGCGCCCGCGCGAGAAAGTTCTTTCTGGCGGGCGGCGAGACGGAAGACCTCGTGCAGGAGGGGATGATCGGGCTGGTCTCCGCCATCCGCTCCTTCCGTGCGGACGGCGGCAAGCGATTCCGCAATTTTGCCTATCTGTGCGTGTCCCGCCGCATCTACGACGCGTTGCGCGCGGCAGGGAAGGCGGCGGAACAGGGCGATGTGGATCCGGACAGCGTGCCCGAAGGGGACACGCCGGAGGACTTCCTGCTGGCAGGGGAGACCCGCGCGGAATTTCTTCAGAAACTGACGGGCGTGCTCTCCGACTTTGAGTTCCGCATCGTCACGCTCTGGCTGGACGGCATGCGCTATTCGGACATCGCGCAGGCGGTGGGCAAGGGCATGAAGTCGGTGGACAACGCGCTCGCCCGCTCCAAAAAGAAATTGCAGGCCGCCTTTCTTGCCGGACGGCAAAAGGAGAACAAATAGATCATGGCGCATCTTTCGCTCTATCGCAAATTCCGCCCCGCGACCTTCGATAAGATCGTGCGGCAGGAGCACGTCGTGCGCGTGCTCACCAATCAGATCGAACGCGGCGAGGTGGGGCACGCCTACCTCTTTACGGGGCCGCGCGGCACGGGCAAGACGAGCGTGGCGCGCATCTTTGCGCGCGCCGTCAACTGCGAACGCCCCGAGGGCGGCTCGCCCTGCGGCAAGTGCCCGACCTGCCTGGCGCTTGCAGAAAATTCCCTCGACATTGCCGAGATCGACGCCGCCTCCAACAACGGCGTGGGGGAGATGCGCGACCTGCGCGAAAAGGTGCAGTATCCGCCCGTCTCGGGGCGGTATAAGGTGTATATCATCGACGAGGTGCACATGCTCACGGACAGCGCCTTCAACGCGCTGTTAAAGACGCTCGAAGAGCCGCCCGCACACGCCATCTTCATCCTTGCCACCACCGAGCCGCACAAGATCCCCGCCACCATTCTCTCGCGGTGCATGCGCCTCGATTTCAAGCTCATTCCCGAGGAGGACCTGGAAAAACACCTTGCGGGCATCCTCGACGAGATGGGGCGCCCCTACGAGCGGGAGGCGGTGGCTGCCATCGCGCGCGCAGGCGCGGGGAGCGACAGAGACATGCTCTCCATTGCGGAGATGTGCCTTGCCTACTCGGACAAGCTCACCTATCAGGGGGTGACGAGCGTGCTGGGCTCCGCCGACTTCATGACGAACGCCTCCCTCGTGTCCGCCATCCTCACGGGGGACATGCCCGCCGCGCTCGCGGCAACGGAGGAGGCGCTCTCCGCAGGCAAGGGCGTGGGCGTGCTGCTCAAGGACATCCTCGCCTTCCTCAACGAAGTCGCCATCGCAAAGATGTGCAAAAACGCTGAAAAGCTGCTCGCGCTCCCCAAGGAGTTCTATGCGGAAGTGGAGCGCATCGCCAAGGCGAGCGAGGGCAGGGCGATCCTGCGCGCAACGGAGATCTTCGCCAAGACGGAGAACGAGCTGCGCTTTGCCTCTTCGCCGCGCATCGCGCTGGAGACGGCCATCCTGCGCGCGGCGTTGCCGCGCACCGATCTGGATACGGACGCACTTCTCTTGCGCGTCGCCGCTCTGGAAAAGCAGCTCGCCGCCCTTGCGGCGGGCGCTCCCGTGCAGGCACATGCGCAGCCCGCGGCGAACGCGCCCGCGCAGCCCGCGGCGAACGCGCCCGCGCAGCCCGCGGCGAACAACGCGGCGCCAAAAGTCCCGCCCGCGCCCATGGACGCGCCGCCCGTCGACGAGCCGCCTCCCTTTGACGAGGCGCCCCCGTGGGAGGACGCGCCCCCCGAAATGCCCGAAGCCGTTCCGCCCGAAACGGCGGGCGCGCCTGCCGCGGTTTCGCAGCCGTCCGCGGCGCCCGCGCAGGCTTCTGCGGGAAAGGCGCCCGACGATTCGCCGGAGGCGATGTTCGGATTGTTCCTGCGCAGGCTGCGCAAGCTGCCCAAGAGCGGCGTGGCATACGCGCTCTGTCGCGACCTTGCTCCCTCGCGAGAAGGGGATGTGCTCGTGCTCACGACGGACGTAAAGACGGTGTGCGATACGCTGCGCAGCGAGCGGCACAGCGCCGTCATGCGCGAAGTGTTCGCCGAACTGGGCGTTGAAAAGTTCGAAGTGCGCTACAGCGCGCCCGAACGGCACGAGGAGCGCGACGGCATCCGTCAGCTCAAACAGGATTTTTCCGATTACCCGATCGAAGTCAAATAAAAGGGAGGAGTTATGGCAAAGTTCAACGGCGGCATGGGGGGAGCGAATATGCAAAGCCTCATGAAGCAGGCACAGAAGATGCAGGAGGAGATGCAGGCGACCGAAAAACTGCTCGATGAATGGGAGATCGTCGGCACGGCGGGCGGCGAGGCGGTCGTCGTCTACATGAACGCTAAAAAGATCATCGACGGCATCGAGATCGACAAGTCGGTCATCGACCCGGAGGACGAGGAGATGCTCGAGGACCTCATCATGGCTGCCATTCTGGACGGCTACAAGAAGGCGGACGCCGTCTATCAGGAAAAGATGGGCAAGTTCGGCGGCATGGGCGGCATGGGAGGCATGTTGTAAGTGGAAGTATTTATCGAGCCCATCGGCAGGCTCATGAACGAATTTTCCAAGCTGCCCGGCGTGGGCAAAAAGACGGCGCAGCGCTACGCCTATAAGGTCATCTCCATGTCCGAGGCGGAGGCGCGCGCCTTTGCGGACGCCATCGTACAGGTCAAGCGCCGCGTGCGCTTTTGCAGCGTCTGCGGCAACTTCACCGAGGAGGACGTGTGCGACATCTGCAAGACGCGCGACAAGTCCACCATCTGCGTCGTGAAGGAGCCCAAGGACGTCATCGCGCTGGAAAAGCTGCACGAATATAAGGGCGTTTACCATGTCCTGCACGGCGTTATCGATCCCATGAACGGCGTTTCGCCCAACGATATCCGCATCCGCGAGCTGTTGCAGCGCGTGAACGAGGGCGGCGTGAAGGAGGTCATCATGGCGACCAATCCCGACGTGGAGGGGGAGGCGACCGCCATGTACATCGCAAAGCTGTTAAAGCCTCTGGGCGTGCTCGTCACGCGCATCTCGCGCGGCGTGCCCGTCGGATCCGAGCTGGAGTATGCGGACGAGGTGACCCTTTCCCGCGCCCTTCTCGAGAGGAAACAGATATGAAGATCTCTGTGCTCGGCTGCGGGCGGTGGGGATCCTTTATTGCCTGGTATCTTTCCCGGCAGGGCAATCAGGTCACGAGCTGGGGCCCGGAGGACTCTCCATCCTACGAAGTGCTTAAAAATACGGGCCGCAACGAATACGTCGCGCTGGACGAGCGCATCGCGCTCACCTGCGACCTGGAACGGGCGGTGCGCGAGGCGGAACTCATCGTCATCTCCATCAGCGCGCAGGGGCTGCGCGGCTTCATGCAGCGCGTCATGCAATATCCCGTCGAAGGAAAGAACTTCGTGCTTTGCATGAAGGGCATCGAGACGGGCACGGGCAAGCGCCTCTCCGAAATTCTGGTGGAGAGCGGCGTCTCTCCCGCCAACATCGCCGTATGGGTGGGGCCGGGGCACATCCAGAGTTTCGTGCAGGGCGTGCCCAACTGTATGGTCATCGACTCGGAGAACGAGGAACTGAAAATTTCCCTTGTCGAGCGCTTCAAGAGCGACCTCATCCGCTTTTATTACGGCAACGATCTTCTGGGCACCGAGATCGGGGCGGCGGCAAAGAACGTCATGGGCATCGCTGCGGGCATCCTCGACGTGCTGTGCGTGCCCCTCAAGGGTCCGCTCATGTCGCGCGGCGCCAGGGAGGTCGCCCGCCTCATCAAGGCGATGGGGGGCAACGAGCTCTCCGCCTACGGGCTTGCGCACCTTGGCGACTATGAGACGACGCTCTTTTCGCACTATTCGCACAACCGCATGTACGGCGAGATGCTGGCGCGCGGCGAGCGCTTTGAAAAGCTCGCCGAGGGCGTGGCCACGAGCGGGGCGATGAAGTTGCTGGGCGAAAAATACGGAGTGGACCTGCCCATCACCAAGGCGGTGTACGCCGTCTGTTACGGCGCAGGCGACGACGCCGCGCGTTGCAAGGAGGAGATCGGAAAGCTTTTCCGGCGCAGTACTAAGGCGGAAATGTACGAGTAAAACGGGGAAATTTACCCGTTTCAAAGTATTATGCGTGACATAATACACAAAAAAAGGAGAGGTTTATGGGAGAATTGAACGGGAACGAGGGGATGCAGCCGGACGAGACTGCGCCGCAGGCAGAGGCGCCCGGGCAGCCGCCGCAGGAGGAAGAGCTTCAGCAAGAGGCACCCTCCCCCTGCGTCAGAACGCGCGTTGCGATTGATGCCGCGCTGCAAAAGCGCGTCTCGAAGACCGCGCGCCGCGTGCTTCTTTGCCTGATGCTCGTGGGCATCGCCATGCTCATTGCGTATGTCGTGCTGTCCGTCATTGCGGAGATGGGAGTCATCACCCTGTCCGATGACTTCTGGCTGGAGATCCTGCTGTGGGGCGGCGCCGTCTTTTTTGCCTTCGGGCTTGTTTTCTTCATCACGAGCGGCAGAGTCAACAAAAAGCAGCTCGCGCTCGCCTTTGTCAATGAGTACGAGTTTTGTGCCGAGGGCGTCGTCATCAACGACTATCGCGCTGGCGAGCATGTCTCTACGGCGCGCCTTCGCTATTCCGACTTCGAAAAAATCAGGGAGAACAGGGAATTTTTCCTGCTCTATCCTAACCGCGTCACCGTCTACCCCGTCGACAAAACGGTGCTCACACCCGAGGAGCGCGCCC
>CAJFNH010000031.1 GCA_904394195.1 Candidatus Gallimonas caecicola | reverse complement strand
CTTGTCAAAGTACTCCACGCCGCGCGCCGCGCCGCTCTTGCCCGCAGGCAGGCGGGCGCCGCCCAGCGCATTGGAGAGGACGGGCAGAACGATCTCGTTGACGAGGGAGCTTTTGCCCGAGCCGGACACCCCCGTGACCGCCGTCATCAGTCCCGCGGGGATCGCTACGTTGATGCCCTTCAGGTTGTTCTGGCGGCAGTCGTCCACCTCCAGCCACCTGCCGTCCGGCTGTTTTCTCACAGCGGGCACTTCGATCTTCCGCCTGCCCGCAAGATAGTCGCCCGTGATGGAGCGGGGCTCGTTCATGATATCCTGCACGCTGCCGCAGGCGACGATCTCGCCGCCGTGCACACCTGCCATGGGACCGACATCCACGATATAGTCGGCTGCGCGCATGGTGTCCTCGTCATGTTCGACGACGATGAGCGTATTCCCGATATCGCGCAGTCCCTTTAAGGAAGCGAGCAGCCTTTCGTTGTCGCGCTGGTGCAGCCCGATGGAGGGTTCGTCGAGGATATACAGAACGCCCGTCAGCGCGCTGCCGATCTGCGTGGCAAGGCGGATGCGCTGACTCTCGCCGCCCGAGAGCGTGGCGGCGCTGCGCGAGAGGGTGAGGTAGTCCAGTCCCACGTTCACAAGAAAGCTGATGCGATTTTTGATCTCTTTTAAGATGACGTCGGCAATGGCGTGCTGGGTGGGCGTGAGCGCCAGCCCGTCCAGGAAGGCGGCGATGCCGCGCACGGGCAGATCGCACACTTCGGCGATATTTTTGCCCCCCACCGTGACGGCGAGCGCCTCGCGCTTGAGGCGCTTTCCGCCGCTCTCGGGGCAGTCGGAGGTGCGCATGTAGCGCTCGATATCCCACTTGACGCCCACCGAGCTCGTCTGCTGATAGCGGCGCTCCAGGTTGTTGACGAAGCCCTCCCACTTCATCTTGTAGCTGCCCGAAAAGGAACGGGTCTTGTAGTCGAGGGCGATCTCCTCGTCCGTGCCGTACATGATGATATCGTACGCCTCCTTGGGCAGATCTTTGACGGGCACGTCGATGGAGAAATGGTAATGTTTTGCAAGAGCGGTGACGTACATGAGGTTGGTGGCGTTGCTGTCCAGCATCCAGCCGCCCGCATGGATGGCGCCCTCGCGGATGGTCTTGCTCTTGTCGGGGCAGATAAGGTCGGGGTCGACCGCCTGTTTGAAGCCCAGTCCCGAGCAGGCGGGGCAGGCGCCCCACGGCGTGTTGAAGGAGAAAAGACGGGGCTCGATCTCCTCGATGGAGATGTTGCAGTCGGGGCAGGCATAGCGGGTGGAATAGAGCGTCTCCTCGCCGCCGCAGTCGATGACCACCAGCCCGTCCGCAAGGGAGAGCGCTGCCTCCAGGCTCTCCGTCAGCCGCTTCAGGATGCCTTCCTTGACGACAAGGCGGTCGACGATGACGCCGATGTTGTGCTTGATGTTCTTGTCCAGCCTGATCTCTTCCTGCAGATCGTAGACGGAGCCGTCTATTTTCACGCGGACGTATCCGCTCTTCCGGTACCCCGCAAGTTCCTTGACGTATTCGCCCTTTCTGCCGCGCACGACGGGCGCCTCCACCATGATCTTGCTGCCTTCGGGCAGCAACATGACCTTGTCGGCGATCTCGTCCACCGTCTGGCGGCGGATTTCCCTGCCGCACTTGGGGCAGTGCGGGATGCCCACGCGCGCAAAGAGAAGACGGAGATAGTCGTAGATCTCCGTCACCGTTCCCACCGTGGAGCGGGGGTTGTGCGATGTCGTCTTCTGGTCGATGGAGATGGCGGGAGAGAGCCCCTCGATGGACTCCACGTCCGGCTTTTCCATCATGCCCAAAAATTGCCGCGCATACGAGGAGAGGCTCTCCATGTACCTGCGCTGGCCCTCTGCAAAGATGGTATCGAAGGCAAGGGTGGACTTGCCGCTGCCCGAGAGCCCCGTGAATACCGTGAGCGTGCCCCGCGGAATGTGCACGTCCACGTTCTTTAAATTGTTTTCCTTTGCGCCTTTGACAAAAATCTCTTCTTTCATCTTATCTCTTTATTGCCTGACGAGCGGGAAGGTCCCTTCGTCGTCGTATTCCGCAAACAATTCGCCTGCCTCCCCCAGGAAGCAGGTCATGTATTCCTCCATGCCGGGCGCCTTGCCGGACGCGCGAAGAAATTCGGCGAGCGGCATGCGGAAATTGCGGCCCTCGCCGCTCTCGGGCAGCAGCTCCCCCTCGCCCTGCGCGCGGTAGAGCACGGCAAGATAGCGCTCGGCGCGCGACGTATGCGACCAGTGCACCACGCCGCAGCAGCGCAGCTGCGAAAGGGCGAGCCCCGTCTCCTCCCGCACCTCGCGCACGGCGGCGGCAGCAAAACTCTCGCCCCGTTCGACGTGCCCGCCCGGAAAGATGAGCCCGTCCCAATTCCCCTTTCTGCGCTCCTGCACGACGACATGGTCGGTGCCCTCTTGCGTGACCATCACCATGACGGTGAGTTCGACGCGCTCCGTCCTGTCACTCATATCCCCGTTCTCTGCGCAGCATGAGTCCCGCGATATGTACGACCGCCGCGTCGATCTGCCGCCAGTTTGCGCCGCCGTAGCGCACTTCATGCGCGCGCTCCAACGTGGCGCGGGAGACGGCGAGCACGGCGTACACCCCCTTCTGCTGTGCGGAGAGACACTGCTGCAGGCTGTCGTCCACAAGGATATCGATGCCGTGGCGCGCGCAGTAATCCCCTTTATCGGCGATCGCCGCCACAAGGTCGTCATAGGGGATGCGCCGCTTTTCCAACCAGTCGCGGGAGACCTTTTCGGGATTGCCGAACCACTCGGCGGGGCGCGAGGTGAGCACGGTCACTTCGATCCCCGCATTGCGCCAGCGTTCGAGCACCTCCCTGGCGCCCTTGCGCGCGGGCGCATCGGTGAACGCGGTGATGCCGCCCTCACGGATGAAGCGAGTCACGTCGTCGTGCGTCCAGTCGTACATTTTTTCCAGCGCATGCGCGTTTTCGTCCACCAATCTGAAGGGAAGGGCGTTGCGGCGGATATACTCGCCCGCGTAGCGCATGCGGTCCACTGCGTTCAACGTATCGTCGATATCGACTGCTATCTTCATGAACTCCCTCCTTCCTGTCCGTATATCTTCCTGTCACAACGATTATAGCACATTCGCAAAAAAATTTCAAACGCTTCCGATATAGGCGACGGAACGGTTTCCCAGCGTGACGACGCCGCCCCGCTCATAGCGCGCGAACAGCTCGCGCATCTCGCCAAGATACGCTTCAAAGCCCGCCTCGCCCGCGCGGGGCGCGTAGGAGCGGGACAGCCTGCCGCAAAGAAAGGTCTCCTCGTCCTCCGTGAGCGGATAGTCCGCCTCCTCCACCGCATACTTCCCGCCGAAAAAGGCGCGGATGGCGTCCTCCGTTGCCGCGCCGCGCGAGCGCTGCCTGTGGAAAAGCCGTTCCGGACAGTGGCGCGCCGAGATCTGCCCGATATCGGCATAGATGCCCCCTTCGCCGTGTCCGTTGTAGAGGATGGCGACGGTGCCCCCGCCCGTCAGGCGCACGCACTCCGCGCGAAACGCCTGCGCGTCAAACCAGTGGAACGCCTGCGCCGCGGTGACGATGTCCACGCTGCCTGCAGGCAGCCCTGTGTGCGAGGCGTCGCCCGCAACGCAGGTGAACGCGCGGTAGCCGTGCAGGCGCGCCGCGCAGGCGGCGCGCATATCGGCGTTGGGCTCGACGGCGTACACCGTGCTCCCGCGCGCCAGCAGCATCCCGGTCAGCTTGCCCGTGCCCGCCCCCACGTCTGCAATGCGCGAGCGCGCCGAAAAGCCGTAGCGCGCGTACAGCGCGTTCACCAGCTGCGGCGCATAGTCGGGGCGGGCGCGCTCATAGTCCTGCGCCCTGCCCGAAAACAATGTGCGGTTATCCACGGACATGCCTGCCTCCTCTTCCGTCTGTCCCATGCCTATTTGCGCATGCGCTTTTTCAGCTCGTTGATGGTCTCGCGGATCTCGATGGCGCGCTCGAAGTCGAGCTGCGCGGCAGCCACCTTCATGAGCGCCTTGAGCTTTTCGATCTCGTCGGGAATGTCCTTCGCCTTCACCTCGGACGCGCGTTTCGCCTTGGAGGTGATGGAGATGGTCTCGGCGACCTCCTTCACGATGGTGCGCGGGATGATGCCGTGCTCCTCGTTGTAGCGCCGCTGCACGGCGCGGCGGCGGTCGGTCTCGGAGATGGCGCGCTGCATGCTGCCCGTCATCTCGTCCGCATACATGATGACCCGCCCCTGCGCATTGCGCGCGGCGCGGCCGATGGTCTGCACGAGGGAGGTCTCGCTGCGCAAAAAGCCCTCCTTGTCGGCGTCGAGGATGGCGACGAGCTGCACTTCGGGCAGGTCCAGTCCCTCGCGCAGCAGGTTGATGCCGCACAACACGTCGAACTCGCCCGAACGCAGTCCGTTGACGATGTCGATGCGCTCCAGCGCGTCGATATCCGAGTGCATGTAGCGCACCTTCACGCCGTTTTCCTTTAAGTAATCGGTCAGATTTTCCGCCATACGTTTGGTCAGAGTGGTGACCAGAACGCGCCCGCCACCGCTCACCACCCTGTTCACTTCGGACAGAAGGTCGTCGATCTGCCCCTTGGTGGGCTTGACGGTGACGGGCGGGTCCAGAAGCCCCGTCGGGCGGATGAGCTGTTCCACCACCTGCCCCGCCTGCCCCAGCTCATAGGGCGCGGGGGTCGCCGAAACGCAGATCATCTGCGGCACGCGCGCGTCGAACTCCTCATAGGTCAGGGGGCGGTTGTCGAACGCCGACTTCATGCGGAAGCCGTACTCCACGAGGTTGATCTTTCTGGCAAGGTCGCCGTTGTACATGGCGCGGATCTGCGGGATGGTCATGTGGCTCTCGTCGATGAACACCAGAAAGTCGTCGGGGAAGTAGTCGAGCAGCGTGAAGGAGGGCTGCCCCGGGCTGCGCCCGTCAAAGTAGCGGGAATAGTTCTCCACGCCCGAGCAGTAGCCGATCTCGCGCAGCATCTCCAGGTCGTGCTCGGTGCGCTGCGAAAGGCGCTGCGCCTCGAGAAGTTTTCCCGCGTCCTCGAACGCCTTGACCTCCCCCTTTAAATCCTCCTCGATCATGGTGAGGGCGCACGCCAGCTTTTCCGAGCCCACCGCATAGTGGCTGGCGGGATAGATGACGGCATGCTTCAAGGAGGAGATCACCTTGCCCGTGACCACGTCCACCTCGCCGAGGCTGTCGATCTCGTCGCCGAAGAACTCGACGCGCACGGCGACTTCGGAGTTGGAGGCGGGGAAAATTTCCACCACGTCGCCGCGCACGCGGAAGGTGGAGCGCTTGAAGTCCATGTCGTTGCGCGAGTACTGGATGCCCACCAGGCGGGTGAGCAGCTCGTCGCGCGCCATCTGCTGCCCGGGACGCAGCGAAATGCCCAGGCGGAAAAATTCCTCGGGCGCGCCGAGGCCGTAGATACAGGACACCGAGGAGACGACAATGACGTCGTCGCGCTCCGCGAGCGAACAGGTCGCGGCGTTGCGCAGCTTGTCGATCTCGTCGTTGGTGGAGGAGTCCTTTTCGATATAAGTATCCGTCGAGGGGATGTAACTCTCGGGCTGGTAGTAGTCGTAGTAGGAGACGAAGTATTCCACGCGGTTTTCGGGAAAAAAGGCGCGGAACTCGTTGCACAGCTGCGCCGCGAGCGTCTTGTTGTGCGCGATGACGAGCGTGGGACGTCCCACGTTTTTGATGACGTTCGCCATCGTGAATGTCTTGCCGCTGCCCGTCACGCCCACCAGCACCTGCGTGCGGATGCCGTCCAGCACGCCCTGCGTGAGTTTTTCGATGGCCTGCGGCTGATCGCCCGTGGGCGAAAAGGGCGCATGCAGTTTGAAATCGTGATGTTCCATAAAAAACCTCTGTTCACAGATTTCTTTTTGAACTGACAAAAAGAATTGCACGAACTTCGGAAAAACCCACCGCTCGCTGCGCTCTGCGGAGAAGTTTTTGCTTCTGTTCCCCTGCTCCAATAGAAAAGTTCTTGTTCAGTTCCTTTGCCTCACGGGAGTTTCTGCGTCCCCCCTTCCCCGCGGGAAGGGGGGACGCAGGGGGGATGGGCGCAGAGAGACCGCTGAAAAGTAAACTTTTGTTCGCCTTCTATCATACCGCAACGGTGCAAAAATGTCAACTGTTTATGAGAAGATGAGCTTGAGCAAAATGCCGATGAGCGCGGAGGCGAGCCCGCAGACGGCGGCAACGAACAGCCGTACGAAAAAGCGGCGGCGGTCGGTATGCGAATTGCGCAAAAATGCCGCGCCCTTGGGGCGCAGCTCGACGACATAGGTCTTTTCCCCCTTGCGCTCGGTGGCGATATAGTCCACATAGCCGTCCTGCGCGAGCGAGGCGAGCGTGCGCTCCAGCCCCTCGTCGTCCCACCTGCCGCGGACGAGGGCGAGCACCTCTTGCGGGGAAGCAAGAAAACGCGCCTTCCCCGCAGAGAGCGTGAGAAGCGCGCACATCACATCGTTTTCCCTTCTGTCCAGCATCGCGTTCCACATGGTCAACCCCCGACGAGAAGGACGGCGAGGAGCGACCCGAAAAATCCGCCTGCAAGCGCTCCGAAAAAGGCAAAAAGCGCGTTGCGGCGCCGGGAAATACGAGCTTCCCGCGCACGCTCGCGCGCGTACGCAACATATGCCCTGCCCGCAGGTAGTACCCGCAGGCAATACGTTCCGTTTTCCGCATAGCGGATCTCCACGCAGCGCGCATCGGAAAGACAGATGAGCGCCTGACCCGCCTCCTCCGCAGAAAAGGGCGCAAGGTCGGCGGCCTCAAGGATATGATAGCCGCCGCCCGCGCACAGCGCCTCCAGACGTTCGAGCAGCGCGAGCGTACGTTCGTCCAACGTCGTCACGCGCACAGTATGCGCACGGCACGGCGGAATTATTTACGGCAGAAGAAGCAGCGCGGGGTTGTACTCGTACAGCATTGCCGCGAGCGGCGACGAGGTGAAAAATTCCTCCAGCGAAGTGCCGACAAAGGAGAGCGTCTCCCCCATCGGAAGCCCTGCACCCTCGACGGCAAGGTAGCCCGCCGCCAGATCGAAGCCGCAGCCGATGACAAAGAAGAGCGCCGTGAACACCGCCGCCATGAGCACGCCGTCGATGACGCCCAGCACCGCGCTGCCCTTGAGCTTTCTGACGAGCAGGTTGATGAGCAGCGTGATGAGAATGATGACGATGAGCATGACGGCGAAGCAGATCGCCGCCACGATGACCGTTCCCAGCACGCCCGCGCCGGCGCCCAGCGTTTCGGGCAGGCCCGCAGCAATGGAGGCGGACAGGTCGGCAAGGAAGGGCACGTTGATCGCCATGAATACGGAGAGCACGAGCGCACCCACGCCCAGCGCCAGCGTGAGCACCGTCCAGACAGAGCGCGCAAACCCGATGCGGTAGCCGGCGCGCATCATGACGACGCAGACCGCCGCCATGAGCAGGTCGAGCGCGTGCCCTTCGACATAGCCCCAGACGGCGCTTTCATACAGCGGCGCGAGCGCCTGCGTGTAGTCCGGCCCGAACATGGGCAGCGCCACGAACACGGGCGCGGCGAGCGCGACGAGAAAGACGAACAGGTTGAGCACCGCCGTCACGCCGCCCAGGAGCCGGCTCAAAAAGCGGAAAAAGAGGGGGGCGGGACGCTCCCTTGCGAGCATGGCGTGCCGCACAATGCCGCCAACGGCAAGCACGAGCGCGCTTGCCCCCGCCAGAACGCCCGCCGCCACGGCAAAGCCTCCCCACGCCCCGTCCGGCACAGGAAGAACGCCGACAAGCAGCGTTGCCGCAAAGACGATGAGCACCTGCCATGAGAGCCATGACACGCGCGTGAATTTTCGTACGATGCCGTAGATGAGCGCCGCGAGCGCAAGAACGCCCGCGCCGATCGCAATGAGCATGCCCGGATCGACCATATATCCTCCCGGAGAGACCTCCGATTACTTGTTGAAATTATCCTTGAGCGACACGATCTCCGAAAGGCACAGCTTTCCCCCGTCGCGGCACACCTTGTAATAGCCCGTACGCATGAGCTGGAAGGCGCTCCCCTCGGCGGCTTCGGCAAGGCAGGGCTCCGCCTTCGCCGCGAAGATATGCTCGCTGTCAAGATTCATGCGCTCGGAGAAGTCCTGCCCCGCATAGTCCGCGTCGCGCAGAAGGTGATCGTATTGCTTGAGCACCGCGTCCGCACAGGTATCCGCGTTCACCCAGTGCAGCACCCCCTTCGCCTTGACGCCGCTCGTATCGTGCCCGCTGCGGCTCTCGGGCAGGTATGTGCACAAAATTTCGGTGACGTTGCCCTCTTTGTCGGTCACCGCCTCGTTGCAACGCACGATGTACGCGTTCTTCAGGCGCGCCACGCCGCCGATCTTCAGGCGGTGATACTTGGGCGGCGGATCCAGGGAGAAGTCGGCGCGCTCGATGTACAGATGCTTGCCGAACGTCACCCGTCTGCTACCCGCCGCGGGGTCGAGCTGGTTGATCTCAAAGTCCACCTCCTCGCTCCCCTCATAGTTGGTGATGGTGAGCTTCAGGGGGTCGACGACCGCCATCGCACGCGGCGCGCGGGCATTGAGATATTCGCGCACGACCGCTTCGAAATAGCTGATATCGCACTCCGACTGCGCCTTGGCGACGCCCGCCCGGTCGCAGAAATCGCGCACGGCGGCGGCGGGGATCCCGCGGTTGCGCAGCCCCGCGAGCGTGGGCATGCGCGGGTCGTCCCAGCCGTGCACCGAGCCGTCCTCGACCAGCTTTTTCAGATACCGCTTGCTCATGACCAGGTTGGTCATGTTCAGGCGCGCGAACTCGATCTGACGGGGCTTGGGGTCAAAGCCGAGCGAGATACCCACCCAGTCATAGAGCGGGCGGTGATCTTCAAACTCCAGCGTGCAGAGCGAGTGGGTGACCCCCTGCAGATAGTCGCAGATGGGGTGCGCATAGTCGTACATGGGATAGATGCACCACTTGTCCCCCGTGCGGTGATGGGTGGCGCGCAAAATGCGGTAGATGACGGGATCGCGCATGTTGACGTTGGGGGACGCCATGTCGATCTTGGCGCGCAGGCACTTCTCCCCGTCCGCATACTTGCCCGCCTTCATCTCGCGGAAGAGCTTCAGGTTTTCCTCGGGCGTGCGGTTTCTGTACGGGCTCTCGGTGCCCGGCTCGGTGAGCGTGCCGCGCGTGGCGCGGATCTCCTCGGCGGACAGGTCGCACACGAACGCCTTGCCCTCGAGGATGAGCCGCTCCGCATACTCATAGATGGTATCGAAGAAATCGGAGGCGTACACCTCCTTCGCCCAGTGGTAGCCCAGCCAGGTGATATCGCGCTTGATGGCGTCCACAAACTCCGTCTTTTCCTTGCTCGGATTGGTGTCGTCGTAGAACAGGTTGCACTTTCCGCCGTACTTTTCGGCGATGCCGAAGTTGACGTACATGCTCTTGGCGTGCCCGATATGCAGATAGCCGTTGGGCTCGGGCGGGAAGCGCGTCTGAACGGCTTTGATCTTGCCGGACGCAAGGTCCTCTTCGATGATCTGTTCGATAAAATTGGTGGCTTCCGCCATACTTCATCCTCCGCAGCGTGTTCCGAAAATTTTTATCCGCTACGATTATAGCATATTTCCGCCGAAAATGATACCGTTTACAGACGATTTTATAAATTTTATGAAGAAATGCACGGGACAACGTTATGACGGATCGCCGGCAGACGGCGCATCAGCGGAGACAGGCAGCAGAATTTCACGGCTGCGCAAAAGGATCGAGATGTCGCGCAGATTTTTTGCCATGTCCCGCAGCTCCCCGTCGATCCGCGCCCCATCGAATTGCCCGACCGCTCCCTTGCAGTAGCGCGGACATACGTCTGCCTTGTTCCGCAACCGTCTGATCGTGCGCGTATGCAGGCAGGTGCCGTAGTCCGCCCCCATCAGCTGCGCCTTGTGGATAAAGTACAATCTGTCATAAAACTTACATGTCGCACAGCAATGTTGTTCCATGTCCTCTCCCTTCAATTTGTTTTTTCTATTTTATCATAAACTTTCGCAAAAAAGTTTTTAATAAGATATGTCGTACAGAAATTTTTTTGGACTGACTGCACCCAAGGGGATTCTTCGCTCCGCTCTGAATGACGAAAACCGGCATGAAAAACCGTCATTCAGAGCGGAGGGCGTCAGCCCGCAGCGTAGGAATCCCCCCTTACGTTGTCTTACAGGCATGATAACGCGAACACCATTCCGCCTCCCGCTTTGACGGAGAATATCAAAAAAGTACCGCCATGCCTCTTTTTACTTGCCAACGGGAAGAGAATAGAGTATAATATTCGGGAAAATTCTTGAAATAAGGGTACGGTTATGGCGAACAAAGCGGTCACGATGGACAAACTCGTCGCGCTGTGCAAGGCGCGCGGCATCATCTTTCCCGGCAGCGAGATCTACGGCGGCATGGGCAACACCTGGGACTACGGCCCCGTGGGCGTGGAGATCAAGAACAACTTAAAGCGCGCCTGGTGGAAGCGCTTTGTGCAGGAGAGC
>CAJFNH010000030.1 GCA_904394195.1 Candidatus Gallimonas caecicola | reverse complement strand
TCCCTATTTTTGTACAAAATTAGATGAATTTCGTAAATAATTTTTTGATTTATGTACAAAAATGACTTTACAAATAAATTTCTGCGTTTTATAATACCGCTACAGATAAAAAAACGGAGGCAAAAATATGAAAAAGGTTCTGATCCTGGAGAGCAATGAAGCGTTTGCCGCAGAACTTTCCGCGTATTTCGAACGCGAAGGGTATGCTGTGTGCGGCGTTTCGGGTGACGGTACGGAGGGCTATTCCATTCTGGAAAAGCAGGCTCCGAACGTTGTGGTGACCAGTCTGCTGCTGACGGGCGTGGATGGTTTTACGGTGATGGAGCGCGCCAAAAAGGCGGGCATCAAAACCGACTTCATCGTGCTGGGCAACTTCGCCGACGATAAGATCATCAACCGCGCCATTTCGCTGGGCGCGCGGTACTATCTGATGAAGCCCGTGTCGGCGCAGGTGGTTGAGGAGCGCGTGGCGGAGATCACGCAGGAAGAGGCGTATCCCGTCCGCGAAAAGTTTGAGCGCCGGCGGGCAGGCTCGCTGGATGAGCGCATCAGCAATATCTTCATCTCTATCGGCATCCCGCCCAACATCAAGGGGTACAACTATTTGCGCGAAGGCATCAAGATGGCGGTCTCCGATCCGCATGTCATGGGCAATGTGACCAAGGGGCTGTATCCCGTCATCGCGGAAAAGTATTGCACCAGCGCAAGCAAAGTGGAGCGCGCCATCCGCCACGCCATCGAAGTTGCCTGGAACAGAGGGCGCATCGACGCCATCAACGCCATTTTCGGCGCACGGGTGTATATCGGAACGGAAAAGCCCACGAACAGCGAGTTTATCGCGTTGGTCGCGGACAAACTCATTCTTGAAAATATGGTCTGAATTGTATAGAAAAATTGGGGGAGGCTGCACCGCATACATGGTGCGCCTCTTTTTTGATTGCGGCGGACATGGGTGGGCGGCGTCCGCAACCGTTTTGCGCGCATGCGTGCGCGCGTATCTATGATTTGATAAAATTTACGAAAAACGCGTTGAAATCGTTGAAAAATCCGGGCGGAAATGATATACTGTAAGCTGAAATCAAAGACGCTGCTCCCCTGTGGGGAGCAGGTACGGAGGTCCTGCGTGAACGGAGTGGGTCGCGGAGAGGAAAAGGAAAATAAAAACAAGGGGACGCTTCTGACGAAAGAGACGGTCGGCATGACCTTTCTTTTGTTCAGCGCGGTCATCTTCTTCATAGCCGTTACGGGAAGGTATGTGTTCGGCGACATAGGGCTTGCGATCACGGCGTTTTTCGTGGGACTGACGGGCTATTACGTCTACCCGCTGCTCCTGCTTGCCATGTACGGCTCCGCCGTAATGGTGTTCGGCAAAAAGTTCGTTCCCGCGCGCTGGATCGCACGGGTGTATCTTCTGCTTGCCGCCGTCTTTTTCATCGTACATACCGCCACGTCCGAGGCGTTTTTCGGCAACGGCTACGGCAGCTATCTTGCAGGCTGCTGGTCCGCCGCGACCGAGAGCCTTGCCAACGGAACGGGGGGCGGCGTTCTGTTCGGGCTCATTGCCTATCCCGTGCGCGCCGCGCTTTCTCCCGTCGGGGCGTATATCTTTTATTCGCTGCTCATCCTGCTTGCGCTGTGGTTTATCCTCATCGCCACGCCGCTGCGCTCGCTGTTGCTTCCCTCTGCACGCGCGCGCAAGATGCCCGAACAGCCCAAGGCGGTCACATTCAGCGACCTTCCGGAGCCCGAGCCCGGCGTCACGCTGCCTGAACAACCCGCAGTTGCGGCGCCCCGTCCGGCGCCTGCGCCTGTTTCTGCGCCGTCGCCTGCACCTGCGCCTGCCGCCGCGGCGCCCGTCACCCGCGAGGAGGCGTACCGCCGCAGCCGCGATCTGCTCTATCGCGGCGACCCCGCAAGAAGATACACGGACAATCTGATCTTTGACCGGGATTCGGCGTTCAACACCCGGCCGCGCTCCTCGAGTGTTGCGCCCGTGGAGCCCTCCGCTCCCGTTCAGCCTGCCCGGCCCGCGCAGCCCGCGCGCACGCAGGATATGCGCTACAGTGAGCGTTATGCGGAGGAAACTTCCCGGGGAGGTTATTCCGTTCCGCGCCGCGTTTCGCAGGTGCAGCCGGAAGCGCCCGCCGTCCGTGAGGACGATTTCAGCTATCCCACGCCGCCTTCCTACCGCGCGCCCGAGCAGTCCGCTCCGCCCGCGGCGGAAGAGCGTGACTATTATGAACACGACGTCCCTTACGGTCAGGAACTCTCCTCGCAGCCGTCGGTGTACGATCTGCCCGATCCGGAGCCCGTCCGTTCCGAGCCTGCGCAGCCCGCGCGCCCGACGTATGAGGAGGAGCCGTTTGCGGACGGCCGCACTTCGCAGGAGAAAGAACGCGGCTTCCGCGGACTGTTTTCGCAGCCCGTCCCCGAGCGTACGCGCATCACGCCTTCCGAGCCTGCGCGCCCGTCGTATGAAGAGAGCGCACCTGCCGAGGGGGCGTCCGGGCGTTTTGACGACGAGCCCGATGAAAACAGCCGCGTGTATGGCTCGACCATCCGCGGCTCCGCCGCCGATCTTCTTGACGATGACGGCGATACGGATGACGGCGAGGCGATGGGAGATATGCCCGCCCCGCTGCCCGCACGCGGAGAGAGGGGGGAGCGGGGGGAACGCGGCTCTTTTTCCCGGGGGGAGTCCCGCTTTGCCGAACAGTCGACGCCCGTACCCGAAGAGGCGGCGCCCGCTCCGCAGAAGCATGTCTATAAACCGTATGTTCATCCGGATCTTTCCGATCTGAAGGATTATCCCAATACTTCCGGGGTCACCCAGGAGGAGATCGAGCAAAATTCCGCCGTCATCGTCGATACTCTTGCGGGTTTCCGTGTGGATGCGGAGGTCATCAAAGTGCGCGTCGGCGCGACCGTCACGCGCTACGATATTGATATTCCCAAGAATATTGCCGTTGCGCAGGTCATCCGGCGGGATGCCGAGATAGCGTTGCGTCTGCATGCGAGCGACGGCGTGAATATCTATTCCAATTCGGAGGCGGGCGCCATCTCCATCGAAGTGCCCAATTCGGTCACATCTACGGTGGGGCTCAAATCCGTCATGCAGTCGGAAAAATACCTGAACGGCAAGCCCGGCTCCCTCATGTTCGCCATCGGGCAGGACGTCGAAGGGCGGAACGTCGTAGGCGATATCGTCAAGATGACCCACCTGCTCGTGGCGGGCTCCACCAACTCCGGTAAGAGCATCTGCCTCGACGCCATGATCGTCAGCCTCATCTACAAGTATTCGCCCGAAGATCTGCGTCTCATCCTCATCGACCCCAAAAAGTCGGAGTTCATCGTGTTCGACGGGCTGCCTCATCTCATGATCAACGAGATCATTTCGGACGCGCAGAAGGCGGTCGCCGCCTTCAACTGGGCGATCAAGGAGATGGAGCGCCGCTTCACGCTGTTTGAAAAAAAGACGCGCAGCGGCACCAACGTGCGCGATATCGACGGCTACAACAACGCCCTCACCGAGGACGAGGAAAAACTGCCCAAGATCGTCATCGTCGTGGACGAGCTCGCCGATCTTATGTCCGTTGCCAAGAAGGACATCGAAGAGCGCATCCAGCGTATCTCGCAGAAGGCGCGCGCCGCGGGCATCCATCTGGTGCTTGCCACCCAACGCCCTTCGGTGGACGTCATCACGGGCGTCATCAAGAGCAACCTTCCCACGCGTATGGCATTGCGCGTCATCTCCGACGTGGACTCGCGCACCATCCTTGACGAATCGGGCGCGCAGAAGCTGCTCGGCAAGGGCGATATGCTTTTCCGCGAAGCGGGCATGCGCAACACCATGCGCGTGCAGGGCGCCTTTGTCCACGCGCAGGAAATGCAGGCGGTCGTGCAGGATATCAAGGCGCACAACGAGGCGTATTTCGACTCCTCCGTCGCCGATTATATCAACAAGACGGAAGGGGAGGCAGACAGTTCGGGCGGCGGCGATGCCGACGACGCCGTCGACCCGCAGTACATCAAGGCGCTCGGCATCGTGGTCAAGCTGGGACAGGCTTCCATCTCGCTCATCCAGCGCAAATGCTCGGTCGGGTATAACCACGCGGGAAAGATCATCGAGTGGATGGAGCTCATGGGGTATATCACGCCCTTTGACGGCAAGGCCAAAGCGCGCAACGTGCTGCTTTCGCCGGAGGACTTCCAGGCAAAATACGGAGATATCGACTGATGGAAGATGCGCTCTCCTCTCTTGAAATGCTTGCCGGATATGAGCGGGCTCCCGTTCCGCAGGAGTATGTCTCGCGCTGCGGCGATGAGATTCTGGATGTCCTGCATACGGCGGGCATCCGAGCGGAGATCGCCGCCGTGGCGGCGGGGGCGTGCCTCATCCGCTACGAACTGAAGATCCCTGAAAATGTCCGGCGCAAAGCGGAGGGCAGACGATGAATAAAGTATTCGGCATGATCTCCCTCGGCTGCGATAAAAACCGCGTGGACGGCGAGCGGCTGCTGGGCGAAGTAAAGCGGCACGGCTGTCCCATCACGGACGATCCCTCCGAGGCACAGGTGCTCATCGTCAACACCTGCGCCTTTCTGGGCGCCGCCCGCGAGGAGGCGATCGATACCGTCATCGCAGGTAATTCGCTGCGCGCGGGAAAGCTGGAAAAGATCGTCGTAACGGGGTGTCTGCCGCAAAAATTCATCGGCGAACTCTTTCCCGCCCTCACGGAGGGGGACGTCTTTCTGGGCGTTTCCGACTGTTCGCAGCTCTTTCCCGCCCTCGAGCGCGCCTATGCCGGCGAGCGGGTGAACGCCGTGGGCACGGGGTGCGAGGGGGGCGCGCGCGTTATCACCACGCCGCCCCATATCAAGTACCTGAAAATCGCGGACGGGTGCTTCAATCACTGCACCTACTGCCTCATTCCCGCCATCCGCGGCAAGTATCGCTCCTATCCCATGGAGCAGCTCGTCGCCGAGGCGAAGGAACTGGGTGAAACGCAGGAGCTCGTGCTCGTCGCGCAGGATACCACCCGCTACGGCGAGGATACGGGCAAAAATCAATTTGTGGAATTATTGAAAAAACTTTCCGAACTTGACAACATCTGTCATATTCGTCTGCTATACTGTTATCCCGAAGTGGTCACGGACGAACTCATCCGCGAACTGCGCGAAAATCCCAAACTCATCAGATACCTCGATATTCCCCTGCAGCACAGCGAGGACCGCATTTTAAAACTGATGGGGCGGCGGGGGAGCCGGGCGGAATACCTTGCGCTCATCGGAAAATTGCGCCGCGAGGTGCCCGGCATCGCGCTGCGCACCACCTTCATCGCGGGCTTTCCCACCGAGACGGAGGAAGAATACGAGGCGCTCAAGGACTTCCTCCGGTGCGCACGCTTTGAAAACTGCGGCTTTTTCGCATACTCACGGGAGGAGGGAACGCCTGCATACCGGCTGAAGGGGCAGGTGCACCACGCCACCAAGGAGCGTCGCGTGCGCGGGCTGTACGCCGTACAGGAAGCGCTCTCCCGCGAGCGGCTGAACGGCTTTGTGGGGCACAGCGTCAAGGTGCTGTGCGATGGCGTTGACTTTGAAAAGGGCTGCTTTACAGGTCGCGCCGCCTTTCAGGCATACGACGTGGACGGCAAGGTGTACTTCACCGCCTCCAAAGCGGAGACGGGGAAGTATTATGACGTCCTTGTGGAGCGCGTCGACGAGGCGGATCTTTACGGACAGGCAAAAGAACGTTGAAATTCAACATTTTTTCATCGGTTTGAAAAGAAATGCGTGAATAAGCAATGACTTGCGCAAGGAGGGTTTCCCTCCGCCGGCGCCCCACATTTGCGCATACCTGCGCTTATGCGGAAAAGGGCGCCGCCGCGGGCATGAATGTTGCTAAAACAGCGGCGGCGGGAAAAACAGGCGGTCAGCCGCGTGCGGCGTACCCGCAGGTTTTTCCGAATCTCACGGCATTTCTTTTCATCAGTTTGAAAAGAAATGCGTGAATAGTGTATGAGGTGTAGTTATGAATCTTCCCAATAAAATTACGTTGACCCGAATTTTCATGATCCCCGTCTTTGTCGTTTTTTTCTATCTGGACGTGCTGGACGGGTGGAATTATCTGATCGCCGCCATCATCTTTTTGCTGGCGGCGGCAACGGACGCTCTGGACGGACACATCGCGCGCAGCAGGGGGCTTGTCACCAATCTGGGCAAGTTCCTCGATCCCATTGCGGACAAGGTGCTCGTCTCTACGGCGCTTATCCTGCTTCTGACGCGCATGGAGGCGTTCAGCGCGCCCTTCCTGCTCTTTGCTGGCGCAAACGCTGCCGTCGTGTCCGGCGCCGGCTACGCAATGCCCCTGACGGCGGGTATCTGCGTGGCGGTCATCCTGGCGCGCGAACTCATCGTCAGCGGTTTCCGCATGGTCGCCGCGGGGCGCGGGCTCGTGCTTGCGGCAGACAAGCTGGGCAAGGTGAAAACGACCGGCCAGGATGCCGCCATCGCCTTTTTGCTGGTCGGTATGAGCTTCATGGACGTTACGGCGGGGCAGACGTTCGGCTTTGTCGGGCTCATCCTCTTCTTTGCCAGCACCGTCCTCACCGTCCTTTCGGGCGTCAACTACATCGTCAAAAACAGGCAGGTCCTCGTGGAGGAGAAGGTCGCGGATAAAGACGCCACGCAGGAGGCGCAGGGGTGAAGTACGCGGGCATCGTCCTTCGCAATGTCAGAAACGGGCTTGCTTCCGTCGATTATGCGCCCGCGTTCGATGCGCTCCTGTCGGGCGGTGTGCTCGTGGACGAGATCGTGCTGCTCGCCTACGACGCGCCCAGCAAGGTATCGGCGGCACTTCTGCGCCTGTCCACCGAGTGCGACGGCGTGTTCGTGGTCTGCGCGCCCGTGCTTCTGTCCTCCGCGCGGGACGCGGTGAGCGTCGCCTGCGAGGAAACGTTTACCGAGGAGTACCTTCTGGAGACGCAGGACTGCCTGTTCGCGGTGCTGCCCGAGGGCGCGCGCGGGGGCGAGATCGTGAAAACGGAGGTCGTTCCGCGCATCGACAGGCGCCGTCACCGCACCTATGCGCGCGTGGTGTTGCGCACCTGCACCGCCCCGCACGAGGCGGTGCGCTCCGCCCTGAAAAAGGCGGAGGAGGCAGGGGGCGGAAAGCTCACGCTGCATGCGAGCGACGAGTACGGCTGCGGGCGCATCGAAGTCATCTACGATCAGGATACGCCCAAGATGACGGCGGACGAGGTGGTGCGCGTGCTGGCGAGCGAGCTCAAGGACTATGTGTATGCGATGGAGGACGTCACGCTTGCCGAGCGGCTGGTGGCGGCGCTCAAACTGCACAAACAGCACGTCTCCACGGCGGAATCGTTCACGGCGGGCGGCGTGGGGCGCGCCATCGTGCAGGTCCCCGGGGCGAGCGCCGTGTTCTTCGAGGGCATCAACGCCTACGACAACAAGGCAAAGCGCGAGCGGCTGGGAGTGAGCGAATATACCCTCATGAGCAAGGGCGCCGTGTCCGACGAGACGGCGTTCGAGATGGCGGCAGGACTTCTGAAGGCGGGCAACTGCGACCTTGCCATTGCCACAACGGGCATTGCGGGGCCGGCTGCGGACGGCACGGACAAACCGGTCGGACTGTGCTTTCTTGCCGTGGGCACGCGTGAGCGCGTGCGCGTATTCCGCTTTCAGCTTCCGGGCGATCGCGAGACGGTCACGCGCACGGCGATCAACTATGCGCTCTTTCTCGCCTATCGGGAAATATCGTAAGAGAAATAAGGAGAAAATAGAGTTATGAACGAAGAAAAACGCAAGGCGTTGGACGCCGTCCTCGCCCAGATCGAAAAGGCGTACGGCAAGGGCGCCATCATGAAGCTCGGCGAGGATGCCGGAAATACCGATATCGAGGTCATCCCCACGGGCTGTCTCTCCCTTGACCTGGCGCTGGGCATCGGCGGACTTCCCCGCGGCAGGATGGTGGAGATCTACGGCCCCGAGTCCTCGGGCAAGACGACGGTCGCGCTGCATGCCGTTGCCGAGGCGCAGAAATTGGGCGGCGTTGCGGCGTTCGTGGACGCCGAGCACGCGCTCGACCCCGTCTATGCCAAAAAGCTGGGCGTCGACCTGGAAAATCTGTATGTCTCGCAGCCGGACACGGGCGAGCAGGCGCTCGACATCGTGGACGCGCTCGTGCGCTCCTCCGCGGTGGATATCATCGTGGTGGACTCGGTGGCAGCCCTCACGCCCAAGGCGGAGATCGAAGGGGACATGGGGGATTCGCACGTCGGTCTGCAGGCGCGCCTCATGTCGCAGGCGCTGCGCAAGCTCACCGCTATCGTCAACAAGAGCAAGACGTGCGTCGTATTCATCAACCAGCTGCGCGAGAAAGTGGGCGTCATGTTCGGCAATCCCGAGGTCACGCCGGGCGGCAAGGCATTGAAGTTCTATGCCTCCGTGCGTATCGATATCAGAAAGACGGATATCCTCAAGGATACGGAGGGCGCGGCGGGCAACCGCACGCGCGCCAAGGTGGTCAAGAACAAGCTCGCGCCTCCCTTCCGTCAGGCGGAGTTCGATATCATGTATGGCGAGGGCGTCTCGCAGGAGGGGTGCCTCATCGATCTGGGCATCCAGTACGATATCATCAAAAAGAGCGGCGCATGGTTCAGCTACAACGACCAGAAAGTCGCCCAGGGGCGCGAAAAGATGCGCCAGTTCCTGAAGGACAATCCCGAGCTCGCCAAGGAGATCGAGGAGAAGATCCGCGCCGCGGCGAAGGGCGCACCTGTAGACGAAGTCGCGGGCGGAGAAGAAGCGTAAGATATGAAATACGGATTTTTGCGGGCGGCGGCGGCAAGCCCCGCGCTGCGCGTTGCCGACCCCGCCTACAACGCCGCGCGTATCATCGAGGTCATCGCGCAGCAGGCGAAAAAGGGGACGGAGCTGCTCGTCTTTCCCGAGCTTTCCCTCTCGGGCTATACCTGCGGCGACCTGTTCTTGCAGAAGACGCTCACGGACGGTTGCATGAAGGCGCTCCTGCAGGTGGCAGAGGCGACGAAGGACAAAAGGATGCTCGTCTTTGTGGGATTGCCCGTCGTCTGCCAGGGCAAACTGTACAATTGCGCGGCGGGCATTGCGGGCGGAAAGGTCCTGGGACTTGTTCCCAAAGTCCACCTGCCCAACTATAACGAATTTTACGAGCAGCGTCACTTTGCGCGCGGCTTTGAAGAGGAGGCGTACGTCCGCCTTCCGGACGGGGCGATCGCGCCCATGTCCGTCAATTTTCTGTTCAGCGCGCAGAACTTTGAGGAACTCATGGTTGCCTGCGAGATCTGCGAGGACGTGTGGGTCGCCGGTCCGCCGTCCACCCGCCATGCGCAGGCGGGCGCCTCGGTCATCGTCAATCTGTCTGCCAGCAACGAGGTCATCGGCAAGCGGGAATACCGCAAGACGCTGCTCGCGGCGCAGTCGGGCAGAAACGTGTGCGCCTATGTATATGCGGACGCGGGCATGGACGAGTCCACTTCGGACATGGTATTCGCGGGCAACAGTATGATCTATGAAAACGGCGCGCTGCTCGCCGAGAGCGTGCCCTTTTCGGGCGAGGTGTGCGAGGCGGAGCTGGACATCGACTTTCTGCTTGCCGAACGCAGGCGGCTGAACACCTTTACAACGCGCTGCGAGCGCGGCATGGAGGGGAGCTACTTTTCGTCGGGCGCCGATTTTTGGACGGATGCGCTGCCCTCGCTGCGCGCAGTCTCACCCGCGCCCTTCGTGCCCGCAGAGGAGGACGAGCGGAACGAGCGCGCCGCGCTCATCCTCAACATGCAGGCACACGCGCTGGCAAAGCGCCTTGCGCACACGGGCGCAAAGACGGCTGTCATCGGCATCTCGGGCGGGCTGGATTCCACGCTCGCGCTGCTCGTCACAGCGCGCGCCTTCGACCTTTTAAAAAAGGACCGTTCGGACATTTTGGGGTACACCATGCCCGGCTTCGGCACCACGGGGCGGACGAAGGGCAACTCCCTCTCTCTCATGAAGGCAATGGGAGTGACTTCCCGCACGGTGCGCATCACCGACGCGGTGCTGCGCCACTTCAAGGACATCGGCCACGACCCCGCCGTCATGGACGTCGCCTATGAGAACGCGCAGGCGCGCTACCGTACCATGATCCTGATGGACGTCGCCAACGAGACGGGCGGACTTGTCGTGGGCACGGGGGACCTGTCTGAACTGGCGCTCGGCTGGTGCACCTACAACGGCGACCACATGAGCATGTATGCCGTCAACTGCGGCGTGCCCAAGACGCTCGTCAAACACCTTGTCCGTGCCGAAGGGGCGCGGCTGGGCGGCAGGGTGCAGAAGATCCTGGAGGACATCCTCGCCACGGAAATTTCCCCCGAGCTGCTCCCGCCCGACGCGCAGGGCAACATCGCGCAAAAGACGGAGGACATCGTTGGACCGTACGAGCTGCACGACTTCTATCTCTATCACGTCGTGCGCCGCGGTGCGACCCCTGCAAAGGTGTACTTTCTTGCACGCCGCGCGTTTGCGGGAAAATATGACGGCGCAACGCTCAAAAAGTGGC
>CAJFNH010000029.1 GCA_904394195.1 Candidatus Gallimonas caecicola | reverse complement strand
AATCTCTCTCAAACTAAAAGGAATGAGCCCGGTGCAATACCGAACTCATTACCAAACAATTTAATTTAATTTTTTGTCCAAACTTTGGGGTTCACTTCAATACGACAGCTCTTTTTTCACGTTCCCCTACTTTTCCGCCTGCGTCAGGAAATATTCCTGCGCGTCCAGCGCATCGCCCAGGGTCTCCACGCGGCGGTACTCGCCGTCCGGGCAGAGCTTGCGCGCCTTGACGTTATCGGCAAGCATGGTTCGAAGGATGGAGTCGATGCGTTCGGCGATCGTCTCGTCCAGCACGGGCGTTGCGATCTCCACGCGCTTATCGGTATTGCGCGTCATCAGATCGGCGCTCGAGATGTACATGATGCGGTCCTTTCCCCTGCCGAAGGAATACACGCGCGAATGTTCCAGAAATCTTCCCACGATGCTGATCACGCGAATGTTTTCCGTCTTTCCCTCAACGCCGGGCAAAAGACAGCAGATGCCGCGCACGATGAGTTCGATCTTCACGCCCGCGCAGCTTGCGGCAACAAACTTATCGATGATCTCCTTATCGGTGAGGGAGTTCATCTTGGCAAGGATATATCCCTCTTTGCCATCCTGCGCCCTTTCGATCTCACGATCGATGCAGCGGATAAGCCCGCTCTTGAGCGTCTTGGGCGCAACAAGCAGCCGCTCGTAAGTAAAGTCGGTATTGCAGATGGCAACATTGCGGAAAAACGCCACGGCGTCCTCGCCGATCGCCCTGTCCGCCGTCAGAATGTTGAGATCGGTATATTGACGGGAGGTGGATTCGTTGTAGTTGCCCGTTCCCAGATGGGTGATGTAGCGCAGCTCCTCTCCCTCCTTGAGGACGATGGAGATGATCTTGGAGTGCACCTTGTAATTTTCCATGCCATAGATGATGGTGCAGCCCGCCTCCTGCAGTTTGTTGGCGAAGTAGAGGTTGTTCTCTTCGTCAAAGCGGGCGCACAGCTCGATGACCACCGTCACCTGCTTGCCGTTTTCGGCGGCGCGGCAGAGCAGCTCGGCGATGCGCGAGTGGTGCGCAAGGCGGTAGATGGTGATCATGACGGAGCTCACGCGCGCATCCTTGGAGCACTCCTCCAGCAGATCGACGACGGGATCCATGCTGTCGTAGGGATAGGACAAAAAGACGTCCCGTTCAAAAATGCGGTCGATGAGCGAGGGCGCGGAGGCGACATCTGCGGAGATAGCCCCCTTGAAGGGCGGATATTTGAGTTTTACGGCCTCGTCACGGGGGAAATAGTTGCCGATGGAAAAGAAAAACTTATAGTCAAAGAAGCGCTCGTCCGTAAAGCAGAATTTGGGATTGAGCCGCAGCACCTTGAGCACGAAGTCCTTGAGCTTGCTCTCCCCCTTGTCCACTTCCAGGCGCACCACCCCCATGCGGGCGCGCGATTCCACGCGCTGCTTCATGATCTCGGTGAAGTCGCGCTCCAGGTCGGTATCGTCGATGGCGGTATCGAAGTCGGCGTTGCGCGTGACGCGCAGCATCATCTGATCGCTGACCGTATAGCCCGTGAAGGCGTAGCGCGCAAACAGCCGCACCAGCTCTTCGAGCGGGATGAGGCGCACCTTCTTTTCGCCGCTCAACCGATAGAGCCTGTCGAGCGAGGGATTGACGCACACGACGCCGATCATGCGCCGCCCGTCCCGTTCGAGCTGACACACCACATAGCTGCGCTTGTTCTCGAACTGCATGAGGGGATGCTTTGCATCCAGCACCATGAGAGAGAGCAGCGGCAGAACGTGCCGCATGAAGATATCCTTGCACTCCTCCGTCTGACGGGGCGTGAGATCGTCTGCACGCAAGATCTTGACGCCGTTTTTGGCGAGCTCCTTGCGCAGTAAATTGTAACAGACCGAACGCACCTCATACAGCCTGCGCGTGACCTCCGCAATGCCGTCAAGCTGTTTTGCCGCCGTGAGCTGCGTTTTGTTCTCCGTCTCGTCCGGCTCGGTCAGGCTCTCGTTGACCAGACTGCCCACGCGCACCATGAAGAACTCATCCAGATTGGAGGTGAAGATGGACAAAAACTTGCAGCGCTCGAGCAGCGGATTGGTCAGATCCACGGATTGGTCGAGCACGCGCTTGTTGAACAACAGCCAGCTGAACTCACGGTTGACGTAGATGTCGCGGATGAACTTTTTCCGCACCTTCTGCGGGACGGTAAATTCCTTGATCATACCCTTCCTCTCGTGTTATTTTTCTTCCCCGTCCGATTCCCCGGACGCAGGCTCCGTTGCAGGGGCAGGCGCCGTCTCGGACACGGGTGCCTTCTTCGGGCGGCCGCGCTTTGCGGGCGCGGGCTTGGGCATCTCTTCCGCCGCGGACACGGGCGCTTCCCCGGACACGGGTGCCTTCTTCGGGCGGCTGCGCTTTGCGGGCGCGGGCTTGGGCGTCTCTTCCGCCGCGGGAACGGGCGCTTCCCCGGATACGGGTGCCTTCTTCGGGCGGCCGCGCTTTGCGGGCGCCTTTTCCGCTCCCTTCTTTGCCTGCTTCTTTTCAAACTTCTTATCCTGTGTTTCAGGCAGCGTGCGCGCCTCGCCGTCCGTACCGCCGCGCACGAAGTCATAGTAGGCGCCGCTCTCCCTGCCCTCGAGCACAAGCTGCAGATACCCTTCTTTGACGCCGCGTTCGCTGACCACGATATTGTCGGCACCGAAGCGCTTGAACAGGTGCTTGAGCACGATCGCCGCCGAGCCCACGAGATAGAGCTTTTCGGGCGCGTTGTTGAGGACGAGGCGGGAACGATCCTCCCCCGTCAGCAGGTGTTTAACGAGCTTTTTGAATTTTTTGCGGCGGATGGTCCTGACGCCGTCCGGCTCGCTCTCATCGGAATATTCCGCATAGATATCATAGATCGCGGAACTGGTGGCGCCCACCAGAACGACGGTGGAGAACACCCCCGCGCGAGGCAGATCCGCACGGTCGAATTTCTCCTTGACGTAACGCTTGATCTCCTTTGCCTCCTTCTCGTCCGGATAGATATTGGAGACAAATTTGCGGTACAGATCGAGTAAGCCGAAGGGGAAGCACATCATCTCCTCCTTGCTCGTCTTGGAAAGATCGCAGATCTCGATGCTCTTGCCGCCCAGATCGACGAGCACGGGCCGCTCGTACGTCTTATAATAGGCATTGGCAACATAGTCGCAGTACGCTTCCGTTGCGCCGTCGATGAGGTTGACGGTGAGGCCCGTCGCCTCCAGCACGCGCGCAGCCACCTCGTCAAAATTTCTGACGTGACGCAATGCCGCCGTGGCGATCAGATAACAGCGCTCCACGCCCAGTTCGGAGCCCGTATCTTTGAAGCGCGCGAGCATTTCGATGAGTTTCTCCGTGCCGCGCGCGGAGAGGCCGCCCTCTTCCAGATAGTGCACAAGGGAGAGCGAGGCGCGCTCTTTGAACACGACTTCCGTCCTTTCCCCATCGCTCGATGCAACGATCATGGAAAGACTGCTCGAGCTGATATCGATGACCGAATACTTCATATTTTTCTCCTTTTTCAAAATACACTGTCTGTATTTTACGCCCTGTCGCCGAAAGAAATGCCGATGCTGCGCGCAAAACGCACCTCTTCGCCTGCAGGATCGACGAACTTATATTTGCCCGCGATATCCGTAAGGGCATTGAAGGTGATCGCCGTGCCGGAAAGGGCAACGGTGACGCCGAACTTCCCCTCGTGCGCGAGCCTTGCGGCATAGCCGCCCAGGCGGGAGCAGAGCAGCCTGTCATACGCGCAGGGCGTTCCGCCGCGCTGCAGATAGCCGAGCACCGAATAGCGGGTCTCCGCACCCGTGTGCTCGCCGATGACCTCGGCAAGGTGGCGCGTCACCGTGCTCTCGCCCAGCGCCGTACGCACGAATGCGCGCTGTTCCTTTTTGAACTTCGCCTCCGAGGCGAGCAGCGCCCCCTCGGCAACGGCGACCATCGTCGTATGTTCCCCCGCCGCAAGCCGCGCCGCAAGAAAATCGCAAACCGCGTCCACATCGAAGGGGATCTCCGGGATGAGGATCATCTGCGCGCCCGCGGCGATGCCGGAGTGCAGGGTAAGCCAGCCCGCCTTGTTGCCCATCACCTCGACAAGCATGATGCGCGAATGGCTCGCCGCCGTGGTGGAGATGCGGTCGAACGCCTCCGTCACCACCTCCACCGCCGTACGGAAGCCGAATGTGACGTCCGTGCCGTAGATATCGTTGTCGATGGTCTTGGGCACGCCGATAATGTTGCAGCCCTCCATCGAGAGCATGGCTGCCGTCTTGTGCGTGCCCGCGCCGCCCAGCGTAAACAGGCAGTCCAGCCCCATCTTTTTATAGTTTGCAAGCATTCTGGAAAGGCGGCTGCCGCCCTCCTCGGACACGGTCATCTTTTTGAAGGGCTGACGCGACGTGCGCAGGATGGTGCCGCCCTGCGCCAGAATGCCCTCAAAATCTTCCCGCCGCAGCGGAAAACTCTCGCCGCGGATGAGCCCGCCGTAGCCGTCGGGAATGCCCACGATCTCCGCATTCTTCACATTGCGGCAAAGATACAGCCCGATGGAACGGATGACCGCGTTCAGTCCCGCGCAGTCCCCTCCGCTCGTCAAGATCCCAAACTTCATGATTCTCTCCTCCCACGTCTCATTTTACTCGCTTTTGCGGCAGATGTCAAGACGGAAGGGAGGCATTTGCCTGCGGACGGCAGGATTTTACATTTATTTTACAACCGCGTTACAATTTCATGACAAATCAAAAGGCGGAGCGCCCGCCCCGCCTTCCGGCATTCCTTTGTCAACCCTTTGCCGCAGCCGCCCCCAGCGCCCGACAGGCGTCCAGCGCCGCTGCGTCGGGCGTGTTGTTGCAGATAAGCCCGTCGGCGATCATCACGCCGCCCGCAGCCTGCACGCGTTCCTGCCAGATGCGCATCCATTCGCCGTCACCCCAGTCATAGGAGCCGAACAGCCCCACCTTCCTGCCGGAGAGCGCGGGGAGCGTCGCTTCGAACCATGGCTCAAATTCACTCTCCTCCAGCTCCTCCGACCCCATCGCGGGACATCCCAACAGCAATACATCCGCCACAACAAGCGCAGGCGCTGCCGAAACGGGCAGCAGTTCCGCCTGTGCACCCGCTTCCTTCGCACCCTCGCAGACGGCCTGCGCCATCGCCTCCGTATTGCCCGTACCCGACCAAAAAACCACTGTTACTTTCATAAAATATCCTCCTTTTATCCCACGCCGAAGATCTGCGTGAGCGATTTTCCGCTATCCATCATGCGGCAGATGCTCTGCGAGCACCTGCGCCAGCGCTCGGACGTCCTTTGCGCGCCCTCCTCGTCGCCGTACGCCTTCCATGCCCCGCACGGCGTTCCCCCGTACGGATCGGCAATGAAACCGCGCACGTCGCGCAGGGGATAGCCGAGGAACACCCCCACCTCGTGCGGGAATCCTCCTTCCGCCATGCGCTGCCTGAGCGTCTCGACCGCCTCACCCGCCGTCGCATACCGATATCCTTGTTCGCCGAGGAACGCCCTCACTTCCGCCGAAAGGAGCAGCTGTTCCAGCCGCGCGGCATGGTAGACGCACACGAGCACCCTTTCCCCCTGCTCGCGCAAAACCGTAAAGGAAAAACCCTTGCGGCAAAAACTGCGCCTGAGCCGTGCGAGCGTCGCCTTCCCCCGTTTGCGCACGGCAACAAGGCTGGCGGGCTTGATGCCCGCAAATGTCACGCCGCACGTTCTTCCGATGGCATATTCCGTCTCGCTCATGACCGCCCCCTCTCTTTTGTTCGCATATGCGAACTTATGGAAAAATGATTAGTTCGCCATTGCGAACTCTATAATTTATCATACACGACGCGGCGCGTTTTGTCAACCGATTTTGATATGTTTAACCAAAAGCCACATCAAGCGCCATCATCACGGCAAACCCCGCCATCACGCCCCAGGCACTCAAGTGCGGGTGTCCTTCCAGCTTTGCATCGGGGATCAGATCCTCGGCAACGACGAACACCATCGCGCCCGCCGCGAAGGACAATAGCCATGGCTGCGCCGCCGCAAGATATGCGGCAAGAACATAGCCGACGAGCGCAAAGAGCGGCTCCACCGCCCCGGAAAGAGTTCCCAGCCCGAACGCCTTCCACCGACTTCCCGTTGCCGCCTTCATGGGCAGGGCGATGGCGGCGCCTTCCGGAAAATTCTGGATGCCGATCCCCACGGCAAGCATGAGCGCCGCAAGGAACGCCGCCTGCGTTCCCTCCGTTGCGGCGGCGCCGAACGCCAGCCCCACCGCCAGTCCCTCGGGGATATTGTGGATGGTGACGGCAAAAAAGAGGCGTGCGGGCCTGGCAAGCGCAACGCGGGGACCTTCCTCCTCGTTCGTGCCGTAATGCAGGTGCGGGATGAGCTTATCGAGCAGCACAAGGAACGCCCCGCCTGCAAGAAAGCCGACGACGGCGGGAAGGAAGTTCCACCTTCCCCACCCCTGCGCCTGCTCGATGGCAGGTAGCAGCAGAGAAAATACGCTTGCCGCCGTCATGACGCCCGACGCAAACCCGAGAAACAATGTATTGATCTTTTCAGATATGTTCCCCCGAAAGAGGAACACAAGCGCCGCGCCGAGCGCGTTCATCACAAAGACGACGCAAAAGCCGAGCGCGAGCATCGCAGCGTTGCTCATTTCTGTCTCCCGCAAAGAGTATTGCCCTCCGGCAGGCGCATTATAACGACCATTCGCCGCTCTCCGCCTGCAGGGCGCGCATGCGGGCATATCCCCCGCCCTGCGCTTCGAGCTGTGCGGGCGTACCCTGTTCCGCCACCACGCCGTCTTTGAGCAGCACCAGCCTGTCAACCCCCGCCACCGTGCGCATGCGGTGCGCAATGATGAGCACCGTCTTGTTCTTCACGAGCCGTGAGATCGCCTGCTGGATGAGCGTTTCGTTTTCCGCATCGAGGGACGCCGTCGCCTCATCGAGCAGGATGACGGGCGCGTCCTTCAGCAGGGCGCGCGCGATAGAAATGCGCTGGCGTTCGCCGCCCGAAAGCTCGGAGCCGTTTTCGCCGATGGTCGTATGATAGCCGTCCGGAAGGCGCGCCACAAATTCGTCGCAGCGCGCCTCGCGCGCGGCGGCAAGCACCTCTTCATCCGTCGCGCCCTTTCTTCCCACGCGAATATTTTCAAGGACGGTGTTATCGAACAGCGTCACATCCTGAAAGACGATGGCGTATGCCGAAAGCAGCGTTTCGGGGTCGACCGATGCGACGTCCACGCCGCCGAGCGTGATCTTCCCGGCGCCCGCATCCCAAAACCGTGCCGCCAGCTTTGCCGCCGTGGACTTGCCGCCGCCCGAAGGGCCGATGAGCGCCGTTACCTGCCCCTGCCGCGCCGTAAAGGAGACGTCTTTGAGAACGCTTTCCCCCTCCCGGTAGGCAAACCCGACATGATCGAAGCAGATATCGTACCCGTCCGGATGAAAGTCGGTCGTGCCGCTCTGCACCGGATGATCGGCGATCTCGTTCATACGGTCGATATTGACCTGTACGGAATTGATCGCCGCAAGATTCTGCAGGCTGGTCGAGAGCGGATCGTACAGCCGCGAAACGAGCATGAGATATAGGAAGAAGGTGAGCGCGTCCAGCGTGCCCGCCGCCAGCAGTATGCTTCCTGTGAGCGCAACGGTGACGATCCCCAATTTCAAAAGCATCTGCGCGGGCACCACAAACATCGCCATGCCCAGCTCGCTCCCGATCTGGCATCTCTCCGCACGGCGTATCTTTGTATCGAGCCCCGCCAGATACGCCTCCTCCGCATTGTTGGCGCGCAGGTCGCGCGCCCCTTCGATGCACTCCTGAATGCCGTCCGCGAGCGTCAGCTTGGCCTGCGTCTGGCGGCGCATGAAGGAGAGCTGCACCCGTTTGGAACACGCCACAATGGCAAGGGATACGGGGAGCACCCACAGCGCCGCGAGTGCAAGCCGCCAGTCGAAGGCGAACAGGCAGACGGCTATGACGACCGTAGACAGGATCGAGCCGAAAAATTCGGGGATCCAGTGCGAAAAGGACTGTTCGAGCACGGTGCAATCGGACATGATGGCGGTGGTCAGGTCGGAGAGATCTTTCTTCCCGAAATAGGAGAGCGGCAGTTTGCGCAGTTTTTCCGCAAGCGTGATGCGGCGCACCGCCGATTCCTTGTAGGTCGCAAAATAGGTGGCGTTATACTGAATACAGGTGGTGAGCGCGATCAGCGCGAGCGCCGCAACACAGCCCACGCCGAATACCCATACATGTTCCGCCGGAATGCCGCCCGCCATCAGATCGCGCACCAGCAGATACAATAGCCCCGCCGGCAGCATGAGCGACAGATTGAACAGCACGCACGCCGCCGTGGCCTTGACAAGATCTTTTGCACCCTGCCGCGAGAGCGCATACTTTCGCATCAGTTTTCCGATCATTCTTCACCCCCTACTTTCCAGGAAACAGATCTCTGATATTCCTGCCACATGGCGGCATACACACCGCCGCGGGCGACGAGCGCGCCGTGCGTCCCCTCTTCACAGATCCTGCCGTCTTTCAGCACACAGATCCTGTCCGCATTGCGGACCGTGGTCAGGCGGTGCGCGATCATAAGCACCGTTCTGCCCGCAGCCAGCCGCTCGAAGGCGCGCTGGACGAGCGCTTCGTTTTCCGGGTCGGCGAATGCCGTGGCCTCGTCCAGCACGATGACGGGCGCATCCTTGAGCATGACCCGGGCGATGGCGATGCGCTGTTGCTCGCCGCCCGAAAGATACACCCCTTTGCCGCCGATGACGGTATCCATCCCCTGCGGAAGTTTTGCAAGAATATCGTCGCACTGCGCCGCGTGCAGGGCGGCCGCCACTTCCGCGCGCGTCGCCTCCGGCTTGCCCAGCCGTACATTTTCAAAAACGGACGTCTTGAGCAGGACGCTTTCCTGAAAAACGCACGCCACCGTATCCGCCAGCTCCCTCTTGGGGATATCCCTGACATCCGCGCCGCCCACCCGCACGCTCCCCTGCGTCACGTCCCAGAAACGCGCGACAAGGGAGGCAGCCGTCGTCTTTCCGCCGCCCGAGGGACCGACGAGCGCCACCGTCTGCCCCGCCTGCACATGCAGCGAAATGCCGCATAGGGCGTCCCGCTCCGCCCCGGGATAGCGAAAGCTGACATTTTCAAACTGCACCGAGCCGTCTGCGGGATGCACGGGAGACGCGGGCTCGGGCAGCGGCTGCGCATCGAGGATGAGATGGATCCTGTTCAGCGCATCGTTGACGATCATATTGTTTTCGCTCATGAACATGATGCGGTTGAGCGTAACGGCAAGGATGGGCGTGAAAATAATGTAAAAGAGCAGGTTGAGCAAAAAGGCAGGATCGGTGACGCCCCTGCCCGTGACGGCAAGCGCCGCGGCAATGAGCACGGCGAACACGCCGTTGATGAGCGTCGTAAATATGACCATCGGCAGGCGCAGCTGTCTGGTATAGTCGATCACCCAGTGCCCGTAACCGTCGATCGTTCCTTTGAAGCGCTTGAAAGAATACACCGTCTGCCCGAACGTCTTGACCACGGGAATGCCGCGCACATACTCCACCGCCTCGTTGTTCATGGCGTCCAGCGCGTCCTGATATTGCCGCATGCTCTCCGCCATGCGTCTGCCCGTCATGCGCGCCATGACGATAAAGGCGAGCAGCGTGGGCAGAAGGCTCAAAAGCCCCAGCATCCAGTCAAACACAAAGAGCAGCGCAATGAGGCCCGCAGGCGTGATGAACGCCCCCACCATATCGGGGAGCTGATGCGCAAGATAGGTCTCCGTCGCGCCGCTCGATTCGTTGATGATGCGCCTGATCTTACCGCTGCCCATGTGCGCCGTGAACCCGGACGGCAGGCGCACCACCCGATCGAGCGCCGCACGGCGGAGATTGCTCGCAATGCGGAAGGCGGACAGATGCGAACACATGAGCGCGCCGAAATAGACGAGCATGGAGAGCACGGCAAACAGAAGCGCCATCCAGCCGTAATGCGCCAGCTGCGCGGCATGCGAATAATCCCCTTCCGCCTGCACCACATTGCGGATGATCAGCCAGATGTACACGAAGGGAACGAGCGCCATGAGCGCGCTCGCCGCCGAAAACAGCCATGAGGCGTAAGTCAAAAATCTGTACTTTCCCGCAAAATACATGAGTTCGGATAGATTTTTCCGTTTACGGGGCTCCGCCCCTCCCGATGAACGCATATTGCCTCCCGTTTCCATTTAGTTCGCATATGCGAACTTGCAGAAAGACTTTAAGTTCGCCATTGCGAACTTAAAGCGTATTATAGCACCGCGCCATCGCTTTGTCAAGGATTTTCATTCATGATTTTCCGGCGACCGGGCGGACGGAAACGTGTAAGCTGTGTGAA
Source organism: Candidatus Gallimonas caecicola (assembly GCA_904394195.1). Classification (GTDB taxonomy): domain Bacteria; phylum Bacillota; class Clostridia; order Christensenellales; family Borkfalkiaceae; genus Gallimonas; species Gallimonas caecicola. Next base: position 296 of record CAJFNH010000029.1, on the reverse strand, counting down.
AGTTTTGCATATCGGCCGAAAAATTTATTACGCATGTTTAAAATGACAATGGACAGATTAAAAATAGTTATCATTTGATAAGTTTGAAGGAGGTAGCTATGAACGAACGGGAAGGCGCAGAGTATGCCGCCTCAATGATCCTGCGGGCAAAGGACTGCGTGCGGCGCTACAAGATGCAATTTATCCAAAAGGCAGAAATCTGTCACGGGTAAGTCCCGCAACGTTAAAAAAGAACCTGGCGTTGATCAACGCCAGGCCTAAAAAGGTTTTACATTTCCAGACACCACAAGATTTGT
>CAJFNH010000028.1 GCA_904394195.1 Candidatus Gallimonas caecicola | reverse complement strand
TATCTTGAATTCTGGCGAGTACTTTGTGTTAAACTTCTTTTCTCTTGACATTAAAATATGCACCTCCAAAAGTCTGTCCAACTTTTGGGGTGCATATCAGATCCCCTGCGCGGCGTTTTGACCGTTTACAGAATTTCCGTGAAATCGCTCACGGACGAAAAGGTATAGGAATACTCCCGCACCTCGCCCCTGCGCGAAACGGAAAGATGCAGCGTATCGCCCAGGCGCACGCCGTAGAGCAGTTCGCCCAGCCTGTCATCGCGCGTGATCGCCGCCGAGAGCACCGTCTGCCCGCCGCGCTCCACGCGCGCCGAGAGCAGCGTATCACCCACGTCCAGCCCCATCTTTGCCGCGGCGCTCCCGCTCGTCACGCTGCGCAGCGCCACCTGTTCTTCGGAATATATCTTGCCCGTCTGCTCATAATAGAGCGCATGCGAGCGGTACGCATACACCGTAACGCCGCCCAGCGAGGCGCGCACGGCGCCCTGCGAATACTGCGCGTTGTCGATGACGTTCTGCGCGATGAGCAGCGCGCGGTTTGCGGGAATGGCATAGCCGAACGCAACGATGTTTTCCTCATCCGAACGCGCATTGACGATGCCGATGAGCTCGCCCATTTCATTGAACAGCCCGCCGCCCGAATTGCCGTGGTTGATCGCCGCGTCCGTGCGGATGCCGAACATGGTCAGCGTGGAAGTATTGTCCGACGAGGCGACGTTGATATATTCCCCGGGCACGGACACGATGCCCGCCGTAACGGAGAGTCCCTCGCCGCCCGCGTTGCCCACGGCGTACACGTCCTCCCCCACCGTGAGCGACGAGGAATCGGCGGCGACCGCCTCCTGTGCGTCGCTTGCGGCGAGCACGGAACTGTCTTCAATGTGCAGAACGGCGATGTCCTCCTCCATCACGCCGCCCACATAGGCGGCGGTCACGGGATTGCGCTCCGCCCTGTCGCCGTAAAAGTACACGGTGATCTGCGAACTGATGCCGGACGGGGCGTCGCCCGCATAGACGACGTGGTAGTTGGTGACGATATACGCCTCGCCCGCCGCCTTGTCAAGGTCATAGATGACGCCCGAGCCCTCGCCTTCGCTGCCCACAACGGTGACGACGCTGTTTGCCGCACGCTGCGCCGCCGCCGTATGATCGAGCAGGACGCGCTGCGCCGCGGTCTGCGCCTGCTGCTGCGCCGCCGCAACGGAGCCGCAGCCCAGCTGCGCGAGCACCGCATTGACGTCCGCCGCGGGGATGGCATAGCCGAAGCCGTCCACCGAGGCGGTGCCCACGCTCTCAAGGCGCGCCGTTACGATGCCCAGAAGCTCGCCGCGCTCGTTGAACAGGCCGCCGCCCGAATTGCCCTGGTTGATCGCCGCGTCCGTGCGCAGCGCGTCAAAACTGATCTGCGTCCATTCGTCCGCGGCAGAGATGGTGATCTGCTCCGAGAGAACGGATACGACGCCCCGCGTGACGGAAATGCCCTCTCCTTCGGCATTGCCGATGGCGTACGCCTGTTCGCCGACAACGGCGTCCGCATATTCCGCCGCAAGCGCGTCGCTTCCCGAAAGCGCCTCGTCCGAAACGCGCAGCACGGCGAGATCGCTGTTGGTGTTGTTCCCGCCCATCAGCGTGACCGTACCGTCCCCGCGCGAGGAAGTGATCTGTTCGCCGCCGCAGAGCGTGACGGTGATGGTATTCCAGTCCGTGGTAGAGCCGTGCGTCTGTACATACTGCCCCCCGAACGAGATGCCGCCCGAAGTCGTGGCGTTGGCGATGACGTGGTAGTTGGTGACGATGTACGCCTCACCCGCCGCCTTGTCAAGGCGGTAGATGACGCCCGAGCCGTCCGAAATGACGCGCCCGCCGCCCACGGAAAACGCCGTTTCGATGGTAACGACGCTGCACAGCGCGCGGCTGACGTAGGCGGTATCGTCCTCCGACGCGAGGCCGTATTCCGCCAGAAACTCGTAAAACGTGCCCGTGTAGCCGTCGGCGAGCGCCTCCTCATACAGGCGCCGCTCGTAGGTGGAGGGCGTATCCTGCGCCGCAAGCCAGCTTTCGGCGCTGCCCTGCCCGCCCGTGAGCGAGGCGACGTCGGATGGATAGCTCTCCTCCGGCTGCGACGAGGCGGTGAACAGGCTGCATGCCGTGAGCGAAGCCGCCGTCAGCCCCGCAAGCAGCAGGCACGCCGCCCCCATCATGATCTTCTTCATACATTGCTCCTTTTCCGGGAACACATACCCCGCCCTTTCTCTTGCCCCAAAACGCCGCACGGCGCCCCGGCAAAAGGGCGGATCGCATGCTATGTATCTATTATACCATATTTTTCCGCGTTATACAAACACTATCGCAATTTTTCATCTTTCGGCGCACGGGCGGCGCGCAGGCAACAAATAAGGGCGGGAAATTCCCGCCCCGTTTTGTTCAGAGATCGTCCGCGTCCTGTACGGGCCTTTCATACGGATCGGCACTGTTTACCCCCGTATAACTGCCCAGCGCGTCCTCCTCCGAACGCATCTTCGCGCCCTTTTTCAGCGCGCCCTTCGCCTTCATCTGCCACAATTTTCGGGCGAAGACTTGCCGCAGTTTTTGCCGTTCTGGCTGTTCTGCGGGCCGTTCTGCGCATTCTTTGCGTTCTTCACGCCGTTCGATGCCTTGTTGTTTGCCTTCTTCATCCTTTCCTCCTTCGGGACCCGTCTGCAAATATCCGCCGCCTGCGCCGCGCCCGATGCGCGGCAGCTGCCGGGATATCTTCAGAGCTTGTCCTTTGTGAAGGGAAGATGGATCTCGACTTCACCCTGCGACGCACCGCACAGAGGGCAGATGTTCCACGCCTCTTTGGAGGTGTGCATGTACCCGCACTCGCTGCAGATCCACAGCATCGGCCGGTCGGCGGCATAGAGGGAGCCGTCCTTGAACGCCTCAAACAGATAGCCGAAGATGATCCGATGATGGCTCTCCACCTTTGCGATCTGTTCGAATTTGAGCGCGATCTGCGCAAACCCCTCCTCCCGCGCGATCTTTGCGAACGACGGATAGATATTTTCTGCTTCCGAAAGCTCGTCCTCCATCGCAAATTTCAGATTGTCCTCCAGCGTGCCCGCGTGAAAGGGGTAGTGCGCGTCGATATGCACGTCGTCGCAGCTCCCCGCATTCTTGAGGATGGCCTCAAAGAACACTCTGGCATGATTGGTCTCATTCTTTGCAATGGTACGGACGGTGTCCGCAAGGACCTCGTAGCCCTGCTTCATAGCAGCTTTTGCCGTAAGTTGGTACCGCATTCCCGCCTGACACTCCCCCGCAAATCCTCTTGCAAGGTTGTGAAAGGTCTGCGTCTTGATAAAGTCCATGCTCTATCCTCCCTTACACAACGCCATTATGGGCAGGAAGCGCACGAATTATACAAACGTATGCTGTTTTTTATTCCTCAATGGGAACACCCAGGGTCTCGGCGAGCATGGCGGGCGTATCGCTTTCGTGCGTGAGTTCGCCCTCGGCGGTGAGCACGTCGCCCGCAAGCAGCTGCGTATTGCCGTCGGGAATAAAGCGCCTTGAGCCGCGCTCCACGCGCGTGATGCGCACGTCGGCGGGGATGAGGATATCGCGAAGCCGCCTGCCCGCGGCAAGGCAGTCCGCCGTCACGCGGTAACGCGCCGCAAACGTCTCCACGCGCGCCTCGCCCTCTTCAAGCATCTCATCGAGCAGCTGCTCATAGACGGGCTTCGCGCGCAGCACGTCGCCGATGAGATACCCCACCGCCACGCCGATGATGGCGGGCAGCAGAAAGAAAAAGTTCCAGGTGAGCTCCACCGTCATCAGCACTCCCGTGATGGGCGCGCGCACGAGCGCGGTGAAGAAGGTCGCCATGCAGATGACGATGAGCGCGTCGGAATATGCGGGATCCATGCCCATCGTCCGGGCAAGCAGGCTCATGAGCGCGCCCAGCCCCGCCCCGATCGCAAGCATCGGGATGAAGGCGCCGCAGGGCACCCCGGCGCCCATGTTCACGGCGGTAACGGCGAACTTGAGGAGAACGACGATGAGCAGTGTTGCCCACAGCGGCGAAGAAAAGACCGCCTCCATCCCCTGCGAGCCGCTGCCCAGCGAAGCGATGAACGCATGTCCGCCGCCCATGACATTTGCCGTCACCAGGCCGGTTGCCCCCGCAAGCAGGAAGGGAACAAGAAACTTGCCCAGCCCCTTCCAGAAAGTGAGCTTCGCAAACAGCTTTTTGAGCGCGAACAGGACAAAATAAAAACCCGCGCCGGCGAGCGATACGATGACGGCGGCAAGCAGCACATAGAGATAGAACATGGGCGCGAGCATGTCCGCCTGCGCGAAAGAGAAGGTGGAAAAATAGGCGCCGACGGGCAGCCCGAACGCCGCATACAGCGCATTGCGGATGAGCACGGCGACAACGACGGAAGTGAACGCGCACACGAACACCTCGGGCGTAAAGCGCTTCTGTCCCTCTTCAAAGGCGAACGCCATGCCCGTGAGCGGGGCGTTGAAGGCGACCGCAAGCCCCGCGCAGGCGCCGCCCGTGATCTGATAGCGGCGGATGAGCGCGTTCGCACGCAGCGTCTCCCCCGTTCCGGCGCCCGTGCTGCCGCCGATGAGGATGGCGGGCCCCTCCGAGCCGGCGGACATCCCCAAAAAGATACATAAAAGGCTGGCGGCGAACATGCCCGTCAGGGAGCGGTACCAGGAAAAGCGCATGAGGCCGCGCATCGCCCCCTCCGTCTGCGGGATGCCGCTCCCGCGGATGTAGGGCAAAAAGCGGACAAATCCGCCCACGATCACGGCGCCGAGCGCAAGCGCGACGAACAGAAGGGGGATAAAGGCGGGATGGTCGCGGAAGAAGCCGTAATATCCGCGCGAAAAGTCCTCTGCCAGGGAGGCGAGAACGGTATAGAGGGTGACGATGACGCCGACGAAGGCGCCCGTGAGCGCCCCGAACAACACGAGCCGCGCCCCGTTCCCCAGGCTGCGGCGAAAAAATTTTCTCCTTTCTCTCATAGTGGGCATTGTAACATACTCCGCAAAAAAAGTAAAGCGCACGGAACAAAATCCGTGCGCAAACACATGAGATATGTTAAAATTGCGCGTGATACAGCTCCGCGTAAAAGCCGTTCTTTTGCAGGAGCTGCTCGTGCGTGCCCTGTTCGACGATATGCCCGTCGCGCATCACAAGGATGAGGTCGGCGTTTTGGATGGTGGACAGGCGGTGGGCGACGATGAAGCACGTTCTGCCCTCCATCAGCCGCGCGAAGGCGTCCTGCACCAGGCGCTCGGTGCGCGTATCGATATTGCTCGTCGCCTCGTCCAGGATGAGCATGGGCGGGCGGCAGATCATCACGCGCGCCACGCACAGGAGCTGTTTCTGTCCTTCGGAAAGGGCTCCTTCGCCGCCGATGACGGTATCGTACCCCTTGGGCAGGCGGCGGATAAAGCCGTGCGCGTGCACCGCCTTTGCCGCGGCGATCATCTCCTCCTGCGTGCAGTCGGAGCGCCCCATGCACAGATTTTCGCGCACGGTGGCGCGTTTGAGCCACGTCTCCTGCAGCACCATGCCGTAGTTGCGGCGCAGGGAGGCGCGCGTCATGTCGCGCACGTCCACCCCGTCCACGGAGATGCTGCCGCCGTTCACATCGTAAAAACGCATCAGAAGGTTGATGACGGTCGTCTTGCCGCACCCCGTGGGGCCGACGATGGCGACCCGTCTGCCCGCCCCCACGCGCACGCTGAAGTGTTCGATGAGCGGCTGTTCGGGGCGGTAGGAGAAGGACACGTCCTCCAGCGCCACCTCCCCCTTTGCCCTGCCCAGCTCCTGCTTTCCCGCGTCCGAGGGCTGTTCTTCCTCGCCCTGCAGCGCAAAGATGCGCCCCGCGCAGGCGAGCGCGTTCTGAAATTCGGCGAGCACTTCGGTGATCTCGTTGAAGGGCTTGGTATATTGGTTGCAATAGGAGAGGCAGGTCGTGAGCGCGCCCACCGTGAAGGGCAGCGCCGTGCCTGCCGTAGCGATGACGAGCAACGCCCCCGTGAGCGCCACGCCCGCATAGACGAGGGAGTTGACAAAGCGGGTGACGGGATTGGGCATGGAGGAATAAAAGAGGGCGCGCAGCGAGCACTTGCGGTACTCCTCGTTCTGCTGCGCAAAGAACTGCGCGTTCTCGTCCTCATGCGTGTACGCCTTGACCACCTTCAGGTTGCCGATGGCTTCGTCGATGAACGCCGTCTGCTCGGCGCGTACCTGCGCCTGCTGCCGGAAGGTCCTGTAGGTGTGCGAGGAGATGAAGCGTGCCGCAAACAGCGAGAGCGGCGTGACGAGCACCACGACGAGCGCCACCTCCCAGCGCAGCACGAAGAGGATGACGAGCACGCCCAGAATGGTCACAACGCCCGTAAAGAGCTGCGTGAAGCCCAGAAGCAACCCGTCGGCAAACTGTTCGGCGTCCGTAAGCAGAGTGCCGGACACCTCGCCGTAGGCATGGCTGTCAAGATATTTCAGGGGCAGACGCTGGAGCTTGCCGAAGGTGTCCGTGCGCACGTCGGAAAGCAGATGATAGACGACGCGGTTGTTGATCAGGCTCATTGCATACTGCGCGGCAAACGCAGCCGCGATGCAGACGCCGATGACGATAAAGATGCGGAAGATGGCGGGAAAATCCACATTGCCCGCGCCGACGATCAAATCGATCGCCTGACCGACCAGGAAGGGAACGGCGAGCTGCGCCGCAACGGTCACGAGCGCGCAAAGCACGCTGACGGCGAGCAGGGCGGCGTGCGGCTTGAGGTAGCGCAGGATATTCCGGAAGGTATCGCGTTTGTTCACAGCGCGCCCTCCTTTTCCTGCGAAGCGGCGATCTCGCGGTACACCTCGCACCGTTCCAGCAATTCCTCGTGGGTGCCGATGCCGGCGATGCCGCCGTCGTCGAGCACCACGATCTTGTCCGCATGGCGCACGGACGCCGTACGCTGCGAGACGACGATGACGGTGCAGTCCATTGCCGAGAGCGCCTTGCGCAGGCGTGCGTCCGTCGCGTAGTCGAGGGCGGAGGAGCTGTCGTCCAGGATGAGCACCTCGGGCCGGCGCACGAGCGCGCGCGCGATGGTCAGCCGCTGGCGCTGCCCGCCCGAAAGATTCTTGCCCTCCTGCTCGATCTCGCCGTCCAGCCCGCCCTTGGCGGCAATGACGTCCTCCGCCTGCGCGATGCGGGCGGCGCGCATGAGCTCCTCGTCCGTGGCGTCCCCCCTGCCCCAGAGCAGGTTGGAACGGATGGTCCCCTTGAAGAGCACCGCCTTCTGCGGCACCACCCCCACGCGCTCGCGCAGCTGTGCGGCGGGAATGGCGTTGACGTCCACTCCGTTCAGGCGCACCGTGCCGCGGCTGGCGGGATAGAAGCGGGGCAAAAGGCTGATGAGCGTCGTCTTGCCCGAGCCCGTCCCGCCCAGGATGCCCACCGTCTCGCCCCGTTTTGCGCTGAACGAGACGTTGTGCAGCGCGGGCGCACCGCCGCCGTGATAGGCGAAGGTGACATCTTCAAAGGCAAATGCGGGAGCGCCGTCGCCGCCCGCTCCGCCCTCCGGCGCGAGAATGGCGGGCTCACCCTCCTGCTCCAGCACCGCCTCGATGCGCTTCTCGCAGGAGATCGCCTTGGAGACGGTGAAGATGAGATTGGCAAACTTGATGAGCTCCACCAGAATGATGGAGAGGTAGCTGTACAGCGCGATCACGTCGCCCTGCAGCAGGATCCCGCCGTCCACGCGCACGCCGCCCACCCACACGAGCACAATGGAAGCAAGGCTGATGAGCGCATAGGTGAGCGGATTTGTGAGGGCGGAAACGCGCCCCGCGCGCTTCTGTTCCCTGCGCAGCGCGGCGTTGCGCGCGGCAAATTCACGCTCCTCGTCCTCCTCCTTGCAAAAAGCGCGCAGAACACGCACACCCGCAAGATTTTCACGCGTGGCAAGGTAGACGCCGTCCATCCTGCCCTGTACCCTCTTGTACATGGGGATGGTCGCGGCCATGATGCCGATGACCGACGCCGCCAGAACGGGCGTGACGGCAACGAACACGAGCGCCGCCGCCCAGTCCACCGTAAACGCCATGACCATGGCGCCGAGCACCACGATGGGCGAACGCAGCAGAAGGCGCAGCGTCATGTTCACCCCCGCCTGCACCTGATTGACGTCGCTCGTCATGCGGGTGATCATCGTCGCCGTGCCCATTTCGTCGATCTGCGTATAGGAAAAGGACTGCAGCTTGTCGAACAGCCTGCGGCGCAACTCTGCCGACATGCCCACCGCCGCCTTTGCCGCAAAGAACTGCGCGGTGAGCGCAAACGCCAGCCCCGCCACGCCGAACGCCACAAGGATGAGACAGCGGGTGACGATATATGTCACGTCCCCCGACGCAATGCCGACATCCACGATGGCGGCAACGACCAGGGGGACGAGCAGCTCCATGCACGCTTCGCACAACTTGAAAAGGGGCGAGAGGATCGCCTCCGCCCGATATGCTTTCATGCAGGAAAACAGATGCTTCAAAATGAGTACCTCGTGTATATTCACAAAAATCTTTGAGCAAAGGCTCAAATATTTTTCGTGAGATTCAGGAAAACACCGCCGCGGCGAGACTGCGGCTCGTTTTCCTCTGTGCAGGGGATATTGGGGCTTTCAATTATAGCCCCCTGCACATTCACCTTTCCCCATAAGCACAGGTATGCGCAAATTGGGTCCCGCTGCGGAAGGCAACCTTCCTTGCGGCGTGATTTATAGCTTGTTCACAAAAATCTTTGAGCTAAGGCTCGTCGGAACGGAGCGCAATGTGCGGCTGTTCGGCGCGTCCTATGCGGGCAGGAACAGATAGACGTAATAGGCGGCATAGCCCAATAAAAACACCACGCCCGCGGCCCTGCCCAGACGATGACCGTCGAACATGGCGAGAAAATACAACAGCAGCGCCGCGGCGAGCGCGACGAGTGCGTCGATCAGGTTGTCCGTCATGCGGAACTCCAGCGGCGCGACGAGCGAAGAAATGCCCGCGATAAACAAAATGTTGAAGATATTGCTGCCGATGATATTGCCGACGGCGATATCCGTCTGGCGCTTTGCCGCCGCCACCACCGAAGTAACGAGCTCGGGCAAAGAGGTCCCCACAGCAACGACCGTAAGCCCGATGACACGCTCGGACATGCCCGCCTCGCGCGCAATGTATTTGGCGCCTTCCACCAGCAGCGTACCGCCGCCCACGACCATACCAAGCCCGAGGAGCGTGATGAGAATAAGAAACCATGTCTGCGCTTTACGCGCCGAATACCATATGCCGAGACGGGTCTTGGGCGTCTTTTCTTGCTCCGGCTCCTGCTGACCGCCCTTGCGCGCCCCGCGCAGAAGAAAGAACATATAGACGGAAAACACGGCAAGGAAGATGAGCCCGTCCCACCATTCGAGCGCTTTGCCCCAGACGCCCAGACCGATGAGGAGAACGCTTGCAAGCAGCAGAACGGGGGTATCCAGAACGAGAGAAGATCTGCGCACGGGGAGCTTGCAGATGAGCGCGGAAACGCCGAGGATGAGCAGGATATTGGCTATATTGCTGCCCACCACGTTGCCGATGGACAGATCGGAAGCGTCTGTTGCGGCAGAGGTGACCGAAACGGCGAGTTCGGGCATGGACGTGCCGAACGCAACGACCGTGAGCCCGATGACAAGAGGAGAGATCCGGCACTTTCCGGCAATGCCCGCCGCACCGTCCACAAAAAAGTCCGCTCCCTTGACGAGGAGCACAAGCCCGATCACAATGAGAATAATCCACAGCCAGAGCATCCCCTCTCCTCCTTTGTGTCTTTGCGCATTTCAATGTATCACGTTTGCAAAAAAAAGTCAAGCGCATTGACCGCTCCGCCCTCCCCGCGCACACGACGGAGGCCACACCTCTTTCCCCCTTCCCCTTTTCCCCATTCGGACCGACAGCCCCGTCATGGGAGTTCCCAAAAACGGAAACCGGACAGGACAAAGCAACGCCCCGTCCGCAGACGGGGCGATTCATTCATTGCTTTTTGCCGCGTTCTCTGACTTTCTCCTTGGCGAACAGATAGATCTCCTCCGTGGCGAGCGAGATCTTGGTGAGCTGATCGCGCATGCCGACGGGGTGCAGCCAGTAGCTGTCGTCCCGCGTGGAAATGTCGATGCAGTCGCCGAAGATATTCTTCTTATACTTGTCCTTGCGGTAGGGATAGTCGTATTCGATATGTACGCTCTCCAGCTCGGTGCCCGCCCAGGCGAGTTCGCGCCGTTCGCCGTACGCCGTGCAGGTAAGGAAGGTCCCCTCGCTCGTCTGCACCAGTCTGCCCCTGCCCTGGTCGTAAAAGCGCTTTGCGTTGGGAAGGGTGTGCACGGTGACTTCCGCCTCGAAGCGGTAGCGCCCCTCGCGCACCTCGCGGCGCACGTTTTCGCGCTCCCACGCCATCCAGTCCGGGATATAGCGGAACTCCGTCTCCCCTTCCTCGGCGGAGAGTTCGCAGAAGGTGCTCATCTGCCAAGCCTTGCCGCAGGCGGCGCACCACAGGCGCGTGCCCTGCGAGTACATCTGAAATTCCCTGCCGCAATGAGGGCACTGATAGAGGATATTGTGCAGCCCGTCCGCGCGGCGGGGGCTCTTGAGCTCGATGCCCTTGGCGCGCTGATAGGCGTAATCGTCGCGCTGCAGCGCCGCATGCACGCGGCGGTTGAGCTCGTCGGCGGGAAGCGTTTTGACCTCCTCGCGCGTCGCCACGCACTCCAGCTCGCAGCGCAGGGGCAGATACTGCTCGTCTTTATTCCATTGGGGCGCGGCGATAAAGGTGCCGTACAGGCGCAACGCGACGG
>CAJFNH010000027.1 GCA_904394195.1 Candidatus Gallimonas caecicola | reverse complement strand
GGCAAAGGAAACGGAGTCGGAAATGACGCGATTGCCGAACTTTTTGCCATACACACCCGACACCACGAGCATCGCGTAGAACGCGCCTTCGGGAATGACGCAGTAGGCGTCCTTCATCTCGGAGATCCGCTCCACCATCGCGATGCGGCGGCGGGCAAAACGCGCCACCATCTCCTCCACTGCCGCTTCGGAGGAAGAGAGCGCCTTGATCGTAGCGTACTGCGAGACGGAGCAGGGATTGCTGGTCGCGTGGCTCTGGAAAGAATCGATCGCCTTGGCAATGTCCTTGGGCGCCGCCAGATAACCGATGCGCCAGCCAGTCATTGCGTATGTCTTGGAGACGCCGTTGACGGTGACGGTGCGCTCCTTCATCTTTTCGGATACCGCCGCCATCGAGAAGGGCCTGGTCTCGCCGTACACGAGTTTTTCATAGATCTCGTCGGAGAGCACGAAGATATCGTGCTTTTCGCATACCGCGGCGAGCGCGCGCACTTCCGCCTCCGAATAGACGGCGCCCGTGGGGTTGCAGGGCGAATTGAAGATGAGCAACTTTGTTTTGGGCGTGATCGCCGCCTCCAGCTGCTCCGGCGTGATCTTGAAGCCGTTGCGCTTATCCCCGTACACATAGACGGGAACGCCGCCGCACGTCTTGACGACTTCGGGATAGGTCAGCCAGTAGGGCGCGGGGATGATGACTTCGTCCCCCTCGTCCACGAGCGCATAGCAGACGTTGAAAATCGAATGTTTGGCGCCGTTGGAAACGACGATCTGCGAAGGCTCGTATTCCAGGCCGTTGTCGCGTGCGAACTTTTCGCAGACGGCGCGGCGCAGTTCAAGCAATCCCGCCGATGGCGTATATTTGGTCTTACCCAGGCGCAGAGCCTCGATGCCCGCCTCGACGATATAGTCGGGCGTGGGAAAATCGGGCTCGCCCACGCCGAAATTGATGACGCTCTCGCCCGCCGCCTTCATCGCCTTTGCCTTGGCGCTGATAGCAAGCGTCTGCGAAGGAGAGATGGTGCGGATCCTTTTTGCAAGTCGTTCCATATTGTTCACCTCGGTAAAAAGTTTTATCCTGCTCATTCGTCCGCCGCCTGCGCCAGCCGCCTCTGCGTCTCGGCGCGCGCGAGCGCGTCGATCATCTCGTCGAGATCTCCGGCGAGAAAGGCGTCCATGTTGTGCAGGCTCAATCCGATCCTGTGGTCGGTGATGCGGCTCTGGGGGAAGTTATAGGTGCGGATGCGTTCGCTCCTGTCCCCCGTGCCCACCAGGCTCCTGCGGTTTGCCGCTTCGGCGTCCGCCGCCCGTGAATTGTAGTAATCGTACAGTCTGCTGCGCAGCACCCTGTACGCTTTTTCCTTGTTTTTAAGCTGACTGCGCTCGTCCTGACAGGTCACCACGATGCCCGTGGGATAGTGCGTCAGGCGGATGGCGGTCTCCGTCTTGTTGACTTTCTGCCCGCCCGCCCCGGAGGAGCGGAACAGGTCGACGCGCACATCCTTTTCATCCAGCCTGACGTCCACTTCCTGCGCCTCGGGCAGAACGGCGACCGTGACCGTGGAGGTGTGGATGCGCCCCTGCGATTCCGTCTCCGGCACGCGCTGCACGCGGTGCACCCCGCTCTCGTACTTGAGGCGGGCATAGGCGCCCTTCCCGTCGATATTGACGATCGCCTCCTTCATGCCGCCCAGCTCCGTCTCGTTGAGGTCGACGACCTCCCAGCCGAAGCGGTGCTTCTCGCAGTACCCCTGGTACATGCGGTAGAGTTCGTAGGCGAACAGAGCGGCTTCCTCGCCCCCCGCGCCCGCGCGGATCTCCAACGTGCAGCCGCGCTCATCGTTCTTATCCTTGGGCAGCAGAAGCACTTTGAGCTCCCGCTCCATCTCGGCAAGCTTCCCCTTGCAGGCGAGCGCCTCACCCAGGAGCAGTTCGCGCATCTCGCCCGTCTCCTTTTCCGCCTCGGCAAGCGCCGCGTCGCGCTCCTGTTTTTTCTTCCGGTAAGCGGCATAGCTCAACGCAACGGGCTCGAGTTCCGCCCGCTCGCGCGAGAGCGCGCGCCAGCGGTCCATGTCGGAGAGCGTTTCCTGCCGTGAAAGCAGTTCGCCCAGCTCCTCATAGCGGGCGGCAATGGTATCCAGTCTTGAAAACATAGTCCTTAAAATCCGATCTTGACGACCCGTTCGACGCCCGCAAGGTCTCTGACGACCATCGCAAAGTCGCAGCGCGCCACCGTGCGGAAGATGCGGATGATCTCCTGCGCCTGTCCTTCGCCGCATTCAAGGATGCACATGCCGCCGCGCACGATGTAACGGTTGATCTTTTCTGCGATGCGGCGGTAGTAATCAAGTCCGTCCACTCCGCCATCCAGCGCAAGGTGCGGCTCGAAATCGCGCACGTCCTTCGGAAGGGAGGCGATCTCCGCGCTGCGCACATAGGGCGGATTGGCGGTGATCAGGTTATACCTGCCGCGCACGCCGCCGAACAAGTCGGAACGCACAAAGGTGACGTTTGCCTTGTTGAGCCGTGCGTTTTCCCTTGCGACCTCGAGCGCCCCTTCGGAAATGTCCGTGGCGGTCACGCTGACGTTTTTATCCTTTGCCGCCTCGCAGGCGACGGCAATGGCGATGGCGCCGCTGCCCGTGCACAAGTCAAGCATACTGTCGCCGTCCTTTAAGGAAGCGACGGCGTTGCGCACGAGGATCTCCGTCTCGGGGCGGGGAATGAGCACGCGCTCGTCCACCTTGAACGTATAGCCGTAGAATTCCGCGTCGCCGTAAATATACCAGAGCGGTCTTCCGGTCAGGCGCTGTTCAAACTTTTCCAGGATGCGCCGGCACTCTTTGCGCGAGACGATGCGCTCCTGCGAGAGCGCGCTGCGCGGCACGTCGAGCTCCAGGCTGACGATCCACTCCGCGTCCGCGCCGTCGATGTCCTTTCCGGCAAAGCTCTTCTTCATCATTTCGAGCAGTTCGGAGAGCTTGCACTCGGTGGCGAACGTCTTTTCGGGCGAGTCGGGATCGTCGTCCATCTCCTTCGCCTTCCGGAAGGCGCAGATGGCACATTCGATCATCTTCTCGTCCGGCTCCCTTGTGGTGAGCATCTGCAGAAGATACCCGGGCGCCTTCAGGGGCAGCACAAGCACAGAATCCGTCCTGGCCAGCAGGCGCAGGATCTCATACGAGATGGCAGCCACAACGGGCAGGAGCGCGATCTTGACGACGAGCGAAATGAAAAAATCCACCCAGCCGATGCCCGTCATGCCCGTGAGCGCAAGCAGCCAGTTGGCGAGCGCAAACACGAAAATGGAGATGACGAGCACAAGAAAGATGAACGTTGTACCGCAGCGGTCGTGCAGACGAGACGCCTTTTTTACGTTCTCCACGGTGAGCTCATCGCCGTACTCGTAGCAGTTGATGGTCTTGTGCTCGGCGCCGTGGTAGCAGTAGGTCTCGCGCAGAGAGGCGAACAGCAACGTAAAAAGGATATACAGCAGGAATATAATAAACCGGAAGCCCCCTTCGATGAGGCTGTACCAGATGGCGTTCACCCCTTCGCGGCTGATGACCGAAGGCGCCGCGTCCGCGATGAGATCGGCAAAATAATTGGGCAGAAACATGAACAATACAACGGCGAGCGCCACGCCCAGCACCGTGGAGATGGTGGTGACGATATCGCCGACGGAGATCTTCCAGTGCTCGGCGACCCATTTGGTGAACTTGGACGGCTCCTCATCGTCCGCCACGGCAACTTCGGAACTGCGCAGAAGAGACTTCATGCCCAGCACCAGCGAGGAGATAAAACTGACCACCCCCCGCACAAAGGGAAAACGCAGCCACTTCTTCCGCTTTTCGGGCGGCGTGATGCGCTTTGCCTCCGTCTGCAATTCTCCGTTGTCGTCGCGCACGACGGTCGCCATGCCGCTTTTCGAGCGCATCATGACGCCCTGGATGACGGCCTGTCCGCCGATATAGGTGCGCTGTGTCTTTTTTCTCATACGATCCCCGTGTGTTGTTTGTCGGTGCTTCTGTTTGCGCTGTCGGGCGCGCGCCCGCGCGAAAACGCACAAAATGCGCGCCGCCCGGCGCGCCCCGCATTGTCCGCCGTATAGACAAAACAGCTCCCCCTGTGCGGAGCTGTTTTCCCGTCAAATACCGTATCTTTTCTTGAACTTATCGACACGTCCGCCGGTATCGACGAGCTTCTGCCGTCCCGTGAAGAAGGGGTGGCACTTGCTGCAGATATCCACCTTCATCACTTCCACGTCCTTTGTGGTGCCCGTCTTGAACGTCTCGCCGCAGGCGCAGACGACCGTCACCTCGTGATATTTGGGATGAATGTCAGGCTTCATTCTTCGTTCACCTCGCTTATAATGGAAAATACGATAGTTATTATAGCCGTTTTGCCTGCTCCCGTCAACTGATTTTCAAAGGCAAACGCAAATTATTGTCTCCGGGCACGATGCCGCCGGAGACGCTCTTCCGCCGCAGACGGTCAGCGCACATTCTTTTGCGCGAAACACTTGCAAAATCGGGCGGCGTGCGGTATAATACGGGTAGGCTTTTGCATCATGTTCTTGTGCGCAAGCCTGCGAGAGGTATATGCTTATGAACGTGTGGAAACTTACCGCCCCCGGGAAAATCGAATGTACGCAGGCGGAAAACCCTGCCCGGGAAGAGGGCAAAGTACGCGTACGCGTTACCAGAGTGTTTCTGAACGGAACGGACGCCGCCATCTTCAACGGTGCGATCGGCACGCGCCGCCCGCTTATTCCGGGACGTTACGCCGTCGGAATGGTCGCGGAGGAAGGAAGCGTGAGCTACCTGCCCAAGGGAACGCGCGTCCTTTTGCACGCGGTCGTCGACGCGCCCGATACGGGCACCATGCCGAAAGATTTTTCGGAAGACGACTTTTTGCTGTGCGGACGGACGACGGACGGGTTTTTGCGCGATCTCGTCAACCTCTCCCCCGAGAACGTGACCGCCCTGCCCGATTCGGTGAACGATGAAAAGGCGCTCCTTCTGCATCACGTTGCGCTTGCCAAGGCGGCGGCGGATAAACTGGGCGTGCGGAAGGGACAGCACGTTGCCGTTGTGGGCGCAAACCTTTTGGGCATCCTATTATGCCAGCTGCTCATCTACCAGCAGGCGGCGCCCATCCTCATCGACGATGGGCCCGAACGGCTGGAATTCGCAAAGAGCTGCGGCATCTACTACACGATGGCGGCGGATGAGACGCTGCTGGGCAACGTTGCCAATGTGACGGGCGGCAGGCTGGTGAGCGGCGCGGTCTATCTTGCATCCTCTGCGCGCAACGACCCCGCCATCCCCTTCTCCGTCTGCGCGCAGCATGCCAACGTCGTACTGTGCGGCTTCGGCGAAAAACTCTCCATCGACTTCGCCGTCCCCTTCCGCAAGCAGCTCTCTGTATTCTGCGTCACCCATCGCTCGGACAATCTGGAGGCGGCGATCAACCTTATCGTGAGCGGCGCGGTGGACGTATCCGCCTTTGACTTCCGCACCCTGAAACCGGAAGCGCTCGAAAGCCTGCTCTCGGACGGCCTCAACGCAAGCGCACGCAGGCTGGGCACCATCAACACGGTATCCCTGCTCTGACAGGAGCGAATATGCGGGCACCATGTCCGCGGTCATCCCTCACGAACGCAATATCATGGTAAAATTCATCGCATCCGATCTGGACGGAACGCTTCTGGACGGCGAGCGCCGCCTGCCCGAAGAGATTTTTCCCCTCATCCGGAAACTTACCTCGCTGGGCGTGCTGTTCGCCCCCGCGAGCGGGCGCCAGTACGCCAACATCCGCAAGTTGTTCGCCCCCGTGGCGGACGACGTGGTGTTCATTTGCGAAAACGGCGCGCTGGTAAAATACCGGGGCAAGACGCTGCACATGACGCCCATCCGCGATAGGTACCTGAAGGACGCCCTGGATGAGATCCGCGCCCTGCCCGACCTGTTTCCCCTGTTGAGCGGCGCGAACTGCGCTTATATCGAAAACAGCGAGATGCCCTTCTTCAAATATGCGATGCTCTCCTACACCAACTGCAAAAAGGTCCCGGATCTAGATGAGATCATCGGCAAAGAGGACATCTGCAAGATCGCCGTGTACGACGCCGTAGCCGCGGCGGAAAACTGCATCAAGGTGCTGCCACAGAGGCTCCCCCACCTGCGCACCATCCTTTCCGGGTACGACTGGTGCGACGTCTCCGCCCCCGACGCCAACAAGGGCGAGGCGATCCGCTTTATCCGCAGAGCGTTCGGGCTGGATAAAGAGGAGTGCGTCGCCTTCGGCGATCACATGAACGATTACGAGATGCTGGGCGAATGCGGACGCGCCTATGTGCCCGAAAACGCCTACCCGCCCCTGAAAAAACTGGTCGGACGCGTCATCCCCGCCAATACGGAGGGCGGGGTGATCGTCAAACTCAAAGAGATCATCAAGGAACTCGAGGAAGCCATATGAAATACGTCATTGCATCGGACATCCACGGCTCGGCATATTACTGCCGCCTGTTAAAGGAACGCTATCGGGAGGAGGGCGGAGGGAAACTTCTGCTGCTCGGCGACCTCCTCTATCACGGCGCGCGCAACGCGCTGCCCGAGGAGTACTCCACGCTGGAGACAGCCGCCATCCTCAACTCCATGAAGGAGGACATTCTCTGCGTGCGCGGCAACTGCGACTCGGACGTGGACGCGATGGTGCTGGAATTTCCGATCACGGCTTCGTTTGCCCTTCTGCCCGTGGGCAAAAGGACGCTTGTCCTGACGCACGGACACAACGAATACGCCTGCCTGAAAAAGGGCGACGTGCTCGTGAACGGGCACTTCCATGTGCCCGCCTTCGAACAACGCGGAAACTTTCTGTACGTCAACTGCGGCTCTGTCTCCATCCCCAAAGAGAACTCCCCCCATTCCTACCTTGTTCTGGAGGACGAAGTCCTCACATGGAAGGACGTGGAGACAGGCGCCCCCTTCCGAAGCGAAAAACTGTGATACGTCAAAAAAATCCTGCGGCCGAAGCCGCAGGATTTTTTGTTGTTCTGCTGATTTACAGGGGAATGATGCGCAGGATCCTTCCGCTGAGGATCATCAGGATGATATCAAGGATCCAGATGATGTTCCAGCCGAGGATGATACGCAGGATACCTGCAAGGATCTTGCCCTCGGAAAAACGGGTAATGAAACCCAGGATCCACGACGTGATGGGGATGATCGCAAGAATGATGCTGACCAGCCGCCCGAGACCGAAATAATCGCCCTTGCTCTTTGCCATATCAGACTCTCCTTCAGAATTTTTCTGATTTCATTATAGCCATCTTATGCCAAAATGTCAATAGTATGGCAAAAAAACATAGAGAATTTTTCCGTTGCGGGAGTCTCCTCCGGACGGTGTGCGCTCAGAGGTCGAACGCGATCGCCGTCAGGTCGTCGTCGAACGTCCCGCAAAATTCCTTGAGCGCCGCCTTGAGCCGTTCGATGAAGCGCTCGGCGCTCTCCGAACGGCGCAGCACGTCCTCCACGCGCTCGATGCCGAACTGCTCGCCCGCAGCGTTGCGGCTCTCCGTCACGCCGTCGGTAAGCAGCACGAGGATATCCCCCTTGCCATAGCCGATCGCCCTGTCCGAATAGGTAAAATCGGGGATCCAGCCCGAAATGGGCGGCGAATTCATGACGATCTCGTCGATGCCGAGCGCGCTCTTTAAGAGCATGGGCGCATTGTGCCCCGCCACGCTGTAGACGATCTCGCGGCGTTCCCGGTCGATACGCACCGCCGCCGCCGTGACATAGGAGCGTTCGTCCAGATTGAGTTCCTGGAACTTGGCGTTCAGTCCGCCCAGCGCCTTTGCGGGCGAAGGCTCGCTCTTATCCAGCCCCGCCTTGACGAAAGCCGAGAGCATGCCCGCCGAGATGCCCTTGCCCGAGACGTCGGCAAGAAAGCCCATCGTCTCGCCGCCCACTTCGTACACGTCGGGCAGGTCGCCGCCGATCTCGCGGCAGGGAATGTACATGAAGGAATAGTGTGCGCCCGTTCCGCTGCGCGCGGGCGGCAGAAGCCGCTGCTGGATATCCTGCGCCGAGTACATCTCGCGCGCGATCTCCGTGGCATAGGCGTCGTCCACGACGCCGAGATAGTATTTTCCGAGGGGCGTGACGCGGATGCGGAAGGAGATATCCCCCTCCCCGCCGCGCATGATGAGTTTGCGCAGCGCCCGACCGCCGTTCTTCATCGCGTCGGAAAAGAGAGAGCGCATGGGACAATAGGCGCACCGCACCCCCTCGCCGCACACCTCTCCGGACGTGCAGCCCGTCGCATCCTTGAGCGTCCCCCTGTTTCTTGCCGCGCGGAAGCACTCGCGGAAGGCGCGGTTGGTATAGCGCACCTTCATATTTTTGTCCACGACGATCGCCGCCGTGGGGATATTGTCGAGCACTTCCCGGTAAAGATTCATATCAGCCTCGGTACATTTTGAGTTTGCCGCTCACCAGGTGCGCATTGAGCGCCTGCGCTTCTTCGATCTCGCCGTCATATTGGACGAAAATGCTGCCGTCGGGCGAGGAGATGACTGCCGCCGAACAGGGAATGTGATGGGTAATGGGCCGTCCCAAAAGCTTGCCGCGCATCAGACGGATGAGTTCCGGCAGAAGCTGACTGCGCTTGGGACTTTCCACAACGACAAGTTCGAGCTGCCCGTCGTCCGCCTTTGCCGCGGGGCAGAGCGGAATACCGCCGCCCAGCTGTTTTCCGTTGCAGACCGCAGCGATGAGCGCAAAATACTCCTTTGTTTCGCCCTCCGCGGTCACGGTGAGTTTTGTCCCGCGGTAGTGCAGCAGGGTCGCCACAAGGCTGCGGAAATACTTGCCCTTATTGGTGCCGTGTTTCATGGCGGCGCAGCGGCGCAGGATCTCCACGTCGATGCCCGTGCCCGCAATGTTGATGCTCCTGCGTGTGCCGCACTCGATATAGTCGACAGGCTGCGGCGTGCCGTCCAGGATGAGACCAAGCGCGCGTATGCCGCGGGGAATGTTCACAGCAGCGGCAAAATCGTTGCCCGTGCCCGCGGGAATGAGCCCCAGCGTGCAGACGGAGGGGTCGGAAAGCCCGCTCACCACCTCGTTGAGGGTGCCGTCGCCGCCCACTACGATGAACTCTCGACCGCCCGCCTGCGAGAGGCTGCGCGCATACTTGCACGCGTCCCCCGTGCGCTGGGTATAAAATATGCGGTATCCGATCCCGCGCGCACGCAAGCGCTTTTCCGTTTCCGCAACGATCTTTTTATAACGCCGCGCATGACAGTTGACGATGACGTTGAACATACCCGCTCTCCCGCAGCCCCCTCTCCCGTAAAAACCCTTCGGAAAACATTATACAATATTTCCCGCGGGATTGCAATTTTTTTGCAAATCTGTTATACTCGTTTCAGAAAAATTTTTCCCGGAGACACCAATTGATCACCGTCATCCCGCAGCCGCTGCGCGCCCTTGCCGCGGCGCTGCCCTATCCGCTGTATGCGGTGGGCGGGAGCGTGCGCGACTTTCTTGCCGGCGCACTCTCCCCCCGCCCCGACTGGGACATCTGCTCCCCCGCGCCCGAACAGCTCGTGGAGGACGCCGCGCGGGCGAGCGGTTTTGCCGTGCGCGCCGTCTACCGCAACACGGGCACCGTGCAGCTCACCGACGGCGAGGGCGCGGAGTACGAATTCACCCGCTTCCGCTCGGACAAATATGTGCGCGGGGTGCATACCCCCGCCGAGATCGCCTTCACCGACGACATCGCGCTCGACGCGCGCCGCCGCGACTTCTGCGCCAACGCCGTCTACTACGATATCGCCGCGCGAAAATTCTGCGACCCGCTGGGCGGCATCGGCGATATCCGCGCAAAAAGGCTGCGCACCGTCGCCCCCGCCCGCAAGGTGTTCGGCGAGGACGGGCTGCGCCTTGCCCGCCTTGCCCGCCTTGCCGCGCAGACGGGCTTCGCCCCCGACGAAGAGTGCCTTGCGGGGGCGCACGAACACCGCGCCCTCATCCGCGACATTGCGCCCGAACGCATCTATGCCGAACTTGCGCAGCTGCTGCACGCCGATGAAAGGGCGGGCGGCGCGTGGGGTCCCTACCGCGGGCTGGACATCCTGCGCACGACGGGCGTGCTGGACGAGATCATGCCCGAGCTCGCCGCAGGCGAAGGAATGGCGCAGCGGGCGGATTTTCACCGCTACGACGTGCTCGAACATTCGCTGCGCTGCGTGTATTACGCGCCCCCCTCCATCCGCTGGGCGGCGCTCCTGCACGACGTGGGCAAGCCCGCGTGCATGCTGCGCGACGGCAACTTTCACGCCCACCCCGAAGAGGGCGCGCGCCTTGCCCAGGACATCCTCACCCGCCTGCGGGCGCCCAAACGGCTCACCGCACAGACGGCGCGGTTGGTGGCGCTACACATGCGCGACTTCGACATGCGCATGAAAGAGAGCAAGGTGCGGCGGGACATCTTTGCAAACTACGACCTCCTGCCCGCGCTGCTCGCGCTGCGCCAGGCGGACTATTCCGCCTGCAAGGACGACGTCTCCCCCGCGCCCGGGGTCATAAAATGGCAGAACGTTCTTGAAAAAATGCGTGCAGAGGGCGTGCCTTTCAGCCTGAAAGAACTTGCCGTGAACGGCGCCGACCTGACGGCGCGCGGCATCCGCGGCGAACGGGTGGGAAAGATCCTGCAAGAACTGCTGCTCTACTGCGTGCAGGAC
This sequence comes from Candidatus Gallimonas caecicola, assembly GCA_904394195.1. Taxonomy (GTDB): domain Bacteria; phylum Bacillota; class Clostridia; order Christensenellales; family Borkfalkiaceae; genus Gallimonas; species Gallimonas caecicola. The sequence continues at coordinate 1,284 of CAJFNH010000027.1, read as the reverse complement.
GGCTCGCGCAACACGCGCGAGAAGCTGCTCAAACATACCGATAACCTTATAAAGGAGAACAAATGACCGAGATCCTCATCATCGTATGCACGATCCTGTGCGCCGTCTGCCTTGTTCTGCTCCTTCTTCTGCTCGTGAGGCAGCGCAGGACGGGGGACGCAGCCGCGCACGAGAGCCTGCGCCGTCTGGAAGAAAAGACGGACTCCGTGGGCAAACTTGCCGACTACAACGCCCGCACGCTGGAGCGGGTGGACCGCACCACCGAGAGCCGCCTCGTCAGCATCCAGAACAGGCTGGCGGAGGATCTCAAATATGTGGTGGACGTCAACGCGCAGAATCTGGAACGCATCCGCAGGACGGTGGACGAAAAACTCACCTCCTCCATCGACGGCAAGCTCTCCGACTCCTTTGCCCGCATCACCGAACGGCTGGAGAAGATGTACGAGAGCGTGGGCGAGATGAAGGGGCTCTCCTCCTCCGTCGCCGATATCCGCCGCGTGTTTACAAACGTCAAGCTGCGCGGCACCTGGGGGGAGGCGCAGCTTGACGCTCTGCTCGAGCAAATGCTCGCACCCGAACAGTACCGCCGCAGCGTCAGGCTCAACCCCCTTGACAACTCCATGGTCGACTTTGCCATCGTTCTGCCCGCCAGGGACGGCGAAATGTACCTGCCCGTGGACAGCAAGTTCCCCGTGGAGGAATTCGAACGGCTGGTTTCCGCCTCCGAACGGGCGGACCGGGAGGGCGAGGAGCGCGCCCGCAAAAATCTGGAGCGCGCCGTCAAGACACAGGCGGAGTCCATCGCCAAAAAATACATCCTTCCCCCCGTCACCACCGATTTTGCCGTCATGTACCTGCCCAGCGAGAGTCTGTATGCCGAGGTCGTGCGCACGGACGGGCTCTCCGACTGGCTGCGCGCAAGGCGCGTGCTCGCCGCAGGCCCCACCAACTTCGGGGCGCTGCTCTCCACGCTACAGACGGGCTTCCGCACGGCGGCGATCGAAAAGCGCTCGGGCGAGCTGCGCATCATGCTCGACTCCTTCCGCGCCGACTTTGCAAAGTTCGCCGAGCTTCTGGAAAAGACCAGAAAAAAGCTGCAGGAGGCGCAGGACACCGTGGAGAGCGCCGAAAAGCGCACGGGCACCATCGGAAGGAAGCTGGACTCCTTCCGCAGCACGGGCGGCGTTCTGCCGCCCGACGAAGAATAGCGCGCCCTCCCCTGCGGCAGCAGGCAAAATTCTTCCACGAGAAAACGCTTGCAATTTATACGCGCGCAAACTATAA
>CAJFNH010000026.1 GCA_904394195.1 Candidatus Gallimonas caecicola | reverse complement strand
GGCGGACGAGATCATCCGCATGATCGTGGAGGAAGTGCGCGGCAGGCGGGGCGGAGCGCCCCGCGCGGCGCAGGCTGCTTCCGCGCCCGCCGCTCCCGCCCCCGAGGCGGCCGAGTCCGCGCAGACGGCGGAGCCCGCCGCACCGGAGAAAAAGCATAGACGCTTCGGGAGAAAGGGATGAGTTATCTGAACGACGAATTCTTCAGCCGTCTGGAGACGCTTGCGCTCAACCTGCGGGCAGACCTTGCAGGCTTTTTCGGCGGCAAGCACCTTGTCAAAACGTACGGACAGACGGTGGAATTCGCCGATTATCGCGAATACATGCTGGGCGACGATATCCGCCGCATCGACTGGAATCTGTACAGCCGCTTCGAACGCTTCTATATCAAGCTGTTCACGGACGAGCGGCAGATGCACGTTCGCGTTTTTCTCGACTGTTCGGCGTCCATGGGCAAGGAATCGCCCAAAAAGGGCGCCTACGCCGTTGCCACGGCGGCGGCGCTGGGCTTTCTTGCCATCCACAACACCGACAAGGTATCCTTCAAACTGATGAAGGGGGAGCGCTGTGAAGATCCCTTCGGCATCATGTTCGGCAAGCGCACCTTCTTCGACGTGGTGCGCCGCCTCGAAGGCGTGCCCTTCGAGGGAGATACCGACCTGGGCGCTGCGGTCACGGGCTGCGCGGACATCGGCTCGAGCGACGGGCTCGCCGTCATCATTTCCGACTTTTTTACGGACAGCGATTGGAAGAAGGCGGTGGACTACCTGCTCTACAAAAAGCAGCAGGTGCTGCTCGTGCAGGTGCTCTCGCCCGAGGAGATCGACCCGCTGTATGTGGGGCGCGTCCACCTGATGGACGCCGAGTCGGAGGACCTTGCCGACCCCAGGAACATGCGGCTGCGCATTACGCGCGGCATGCAGCAGGCGTATGAGGACGCGCTCAAATACCTCATCGGCGAAGTCGGCTCGTACTGCCGCATGCGCGGCGCCGACTTCATCTCCGTCCGCTGCGATACACCCATCGAAAAAATGTTGTTCGAGGAACTCTTGAAGGTAGGGATCATGGAATGAACTGGTTGGTGCCTTTGGGATTTCTGGGGCTTCTGGGGCTGCTTGCGCTCCTGCTCATCTACCTCATTAAACCCAACTTTCAGAAAAAATCGGTCTCCAGCACCTATGTCTGGAAATTGAGCTTCCGCTTTCAGAAAAAGCGCAATCCCATCACGCGTGTGCAGGATATCCTGCTGCTCATCTGCCAGATCCTTGCGATCGTGGCGCTCGCGTTCATCATGGCGCAGCCCGTGCTCGAGGCATTCCGCCCCGCGGCGGTCACGCAGAAGGTGTGCGTGCTCGACGGCTCGGTGAGCATGCTCGCGCAGACGGACGGCGAGACGCGCTTCGAACGCGCCGCCGGGCAGATCAGAACGCTTGCGCGACAGGTGACGCAGGAGGGCGGCGAGATCAGCGTCATCCTCGCGGGCGAGGATGCGGAATATGTGAGCGTGCGCACCACGGCGGACACGCTTGACGAATTGAGCGCGGCGCTCGAAGAACTCTGTGCAAGCCCCGCGGCAAGCTGCACTTACGGCAGCGCGGATATCGACGGCGCGATGGAGCTTGCCGAGCAGGTGCTCGCGCAGACGCCCCTTGCCGACGTCATGTTCTACACGTCAAAGGAATATATCGACGATGGCGGCGTGGAGGTGGTCAACGTCTCCGATCCGAGCGAATACAATGTCGCCATCCTCAACGCCGAGCCGTTGCTTGTGGAAAACTACTATACGTTCTCCGTCGACGTCGCCAGCTACGGCAGGGACGCCGATCTTACGGTGTATTGTCAGGTGTACGGGCTCAACGGGGTGGAAAATGCCGAAGAGCTCTATTCCGTGCGCGTCTGGCTGGACGGCGACACGCCGCAGAACGTGCTCTTCAACGCCGAGACGACGGGCGGCACCGCCATCTTCGCCTATGAATCCGCCTATATCTATGTGCGGGCGGAGGATTCTCTCGGCTACGACAATCAGTTTTACTTGTACGGCGGCACCAAGGAGACGGTGCGCATCCAGTATGCAAGTTCGGTGCCCAATATCTTCTTCCGCGCCGGCATCATGAGCCTGCGCGAATCGCTGCGTTCGCGCTGGAACATTGAATATGTGGAGGTCAACACGCAGTACCGTGAAGCCGCCACCAGCGGCTTCGACTTCTACATCTTCGAGAGCGTTTCGCTCCCCACGCTGCCCACGGACGGCGTGGTCATGCTCGTCAATCCGCTCTCCGTACCCGACAGTTCGGGTATCCGCCTGGAAAATTATGTGCGTTCGGGGAATATGTATCTCTCGCGCGGGGAGGATCATCCCATCACGGAGGGTGTGGACGCGAGCAAGATCTTTGTCTCCGAATACGCGGGAATGACGCTCAGCGACGACTTCACGACGCTGCTCACCGCTGTGCGCGGCGAGCCCGTTCTGGGCGTGCGCAACGATGAGGACACCAAGCTCGTCGTCATGGCGTTCGAGGTGCAGAACTCCGATATCACGCTGCTGCTCGAATTTCCAAGGATCTTTTTCCAGACCTTTGAATACTTCTTCCCGTCCACCATCACGCAATATAACTTCGAGGTGGGCGAGAGCGTTTCGCTCAATGCGCGCGCGCCCGAACTGAAGGTGAGCGGACAGGGGACGCAGCTCACGCTCACGCAGTTCCCCGCGACCATCCGTCTGTCTGCCTACGGCACATATACGCTCACGCAGACGCTGTTCACGGGCAGGGACGTCGTGGAAAATTTCTATGTGAAGATCCCCAATTCGGAGAGCGACTTCGCCACGCCCGTTGAAGCGCTCACGGCACCCTATGTCGAGCCAGTTCCAGAAAATGAGGATTACGACCTGCTCATCTGGCTGGCGGGCGCGCTTGTCCTTCTCCTGTTTGCGGAGTGGGCGTTCAACCGACATTCCATCTGACGGGAGGAGACCATGTACAATTTTACGATCGGTTTTGAATATCCGTGGCTGCTTCTTCTGCTCATCCCGGCGCTCTTCTTTACGCTCTTTCACTATTTCCGTTCGGCAAAGAAGTACCGCCGTAACCGCAACCGCATCACTTCGATGGTGCTGCACATGCTCGTCATGGTGCTGTGCATCAGCGTGCTTTCGGGCGTGTGCTTTCTGTACGACGTGCCCAACAGCGAAAACCAGATCATCCTGCTCGTGGACATGTCAGACAGCGGCGAGAACGTGCAGGAGCGCCGCGACACCGTCGTGCGCGATATCCTTGACGAGGGTCGCTCGCAGTACAGCGTCGGAGTGGTGCTGTTCGGCTACGACCAGGTGCTTGCGGCGCCGCTCTCCACAAATGCGGAGGACGTGTACCGCCGCTATGAGAGCGCGCCCCTGCCCGATACTTCGGCAACGGACATTGCGGCGGCGCTCGAATATGCGAAGACGCTCGTCACCCACCCGGAGACCGCCAAGATCATCGTCGTCTCGGACGGACTGGAGACGGACGGCGACGCGCTCTCCGTGGTGCGCTCCGTCGCGGCGGACGGCATCCGGGTGGACAGCGTGACGCTCACCCTGCCCGAGAGGGCGGAAGTGGAGATCGCGGACGTCACCGTGCCGGACTACAATCTGGTCGTGGGCGATACCTTTGAGATCACGGTCAGTCTGAAGAGCTCGGTGGGCACGGAAGACGCGCCTTCGGAGGCGGCGCTCACCCTCTACGACAACGGCGATGAGGCGCGCTCCGTCACCGTGCAGCTCACGGGAAACGCCCAGGAGGCAGTCATCGAATATGAGTTTGCTACGCCGGGCATGCACACGCTCACCTTCGGCGTTTCCAATGCGGAGGATACCCTTCTTGAAAACAATACCTATTACAGCTATATCAACATCACCGTGTTCGATCGCATCCTCATCTTTGAACGCGAGAACGGCGAATCGGAAGAGCTCGTCTCCATCCTGACGGACGGAACGGAGTACACGGTGGACGTCGTCAATATCCTGCATGATACCGAAAAATTGCCCACGTCCGTCAACGATCTGCGCCAGTATGACGAGGTCATCCTCGTCAACATCGCCAACGCGGACATGCCGGATGGGTTTGACGAACTGCTCAATTCCTACGTCTACACCTACGGCGGCGGTCTGTTTACCGTTGGCGGAAACAGGATGGGCGAGGACGAGAACGGCAACGAGACGGAGGTTGCCAACACTTACGACAGGGAGGACATGGAGGGCACGCTCTACCAGCAGATGCTCCCCGTGCAGGCCATCAACTACACGCCCCCGCTGGGCGTGGTGTTCCTCATCGACGTCTCGCGCAGTATGTTTGACGGCACGGTGGCAAGCGGCAAGACGTATATCGATCTCGCCAAAGAGGCGATCGCTTCCTGTGTGCAGTACTCGCTCAGCGAACGCGACTACTGCGGCATCATCGCGCTGGGCGACCCGGCGGAGGAGATCTCGCCCGTGCTGCCCGTTCCGCGCATGTCCACCATCATCGCCTCGATGGCAAAGCTGGAAATGAGCCTGACGGGAACGCCGTACGCCTCTTCCATCCGCGCGGCGGGCGCGGCGCTCATGTCGCTCACGACGGTGGAAAAACGGCACATCGTCATCGTTTCGGACGGCGAGCCCACCGACGAGGGGGGCTATGAGGAGTACAGCAAGGCGATCGAGGAGTACGCCGCGCGCGGCGTGACGCTGACTATCGTCAACATCGGCCAGGGCGGCTATGATGACGACATGGAGCGGGCGGCGGCGCTCGGCAACGGCAGATATATCAAGATCAGCGACGTTCAGGAGCTGACCAACAAGATGCGCAACGAACTGGAGGCGGACGAGATCAAGGCGTACAATCCCACGCCGTTCACGCCCGTCATCCGCGAGCATACCTCCGTCGTCAGCGGCGTCACGCAGGACGACATGCCCTCGCTGGGCGGCTTCTACGGCACCAAGATAAAGTCGGACGCCACTTCCGTGCTGGTGGGCGAATATGTGCCCGTCTACGCGCAGTGGAAGTACGGCGAGGGCTCGGTGGGCAGCTTCATGTGCGATCTGAACGGCACATGGTCGGCGGACTTCATCGCGGCGGACGCGGGCAGGCAGATCGTAAAGAATATCATTCTTGCCCTCTTCCCCACGCAGGATGTCCGTCCCTCCGAGATAGAAGTCAGTCTGAACTGCGGCAATTATTCCACGGTAATGAGCATCTACACCGATCTTGACCTGGAGGCGGGGGAGCGGATCGAGGCGCTCTATCAGAGCGCTGCGGGCAGCGCGCAGGAGGCAACGCCCATCGCGATGAATGCCGACAACGGCTATACCCGCGCGACCTTCGTCATCACCGAGCCCGGCGTTCACGAGGTCATCGTGCGCAAGCTGGACGCCGAAGGCAACGTGCTCGCGCAGACTTCGGACTATCGCGTGTTCTCCTATTCGAAAGAATATGACGCGCTCACGGACGCCGACGGCGCCGCCTTCATGGCGGAGCTTGCGCAGCGGGGGAACGGCGGACAGATCACCGAGGCATGGCAGGCGTTCGAAGGGCTGGAGCGGGTCGTGCATGTGAGCTACGACCCCAGGCTTGCCCTGTGCGTTGCGGCGCTCGTTCTGTTCCTTCTGGACATTGCCGTCCGGAAGTTCAAATTCAAGTGGCCGCATGAGCTCATCCGCGAGCACCGCGAAAGGAAGGCGGACGCGCGCAGGACGAAAGGGGGCAGAGCATGAAGACGATGAGAAGGAAACTTCATATCCTTGCGGGCGCGGGCATGCTCGCGTGCCTGCTTGCCGGGCTCGTGTTGTTTACGGGCTGCAATGAGGAACAGCTCTCCCGTCCGAACGGGCTGTATGTGGACGATATTTCGCAAAATCTCACCCTCAACTGGAACCGCGTGGCGGACGCCGACGGGTATGAGATCGATCTGAACGGCACTGTCGTGCAGCAGCGCACGACCGCCTATGTCATGGACGAGCTTGCCCCCGCCACCTACACCATCCGCGTGCGCGCGTTGGGCGACGGGCTGCTCACCTCCGATTCGGAGTGGTCGGAGCCCGTCGAGTACACCAAGGAAGCGGATGCGGGGCTGCGCTACCGCATCATCGAGGACTATACGGCGTACGAGGTGGCGGGCATCGGTACGGCGACGGGGGAAGTCGTGGTGGACGATACCTATCGCGGCAGGCCCGTCGTGCGCATTGCGGACTCGGCGTTTTCGGGCGAGGAAGCGCTCACGGGCATCGTGCTCGGGGCAAACATCACCTCCGTCGAGCGCCGCGCCTTCCGCAACTGCAGTAATCTTGCAAGTGTCGTCATTCCGGAGGGCGTGACCTCGGTCGGGGACGCCGCCTTCCAGCGCTGCATCTCCCTCACCTCCGTCGATCTGCCCGACAGCCTGACGCAGATCAGCGACAACTGCTTTTCTTCGTGCACGTCGCTGGAGAGCGTCACGCTGGGCGCGGATGTGTGCTCGGTGGGGCAGAACGCCTTTTCGGGCTGTGAGAGTCTTGTGCGCATCGCGCTGCCCGATATCCTTTCGTCGCTGGGCGATTCCGCCTTCTATGCCTGCACGGCGCTGGAGCAGGTGCAGCTGGGCAGCGCGCTGACGCAGATCCCGGCGCACGCGTTTGAAAACTGTGCGTCGCTTGCCGCCGTCACCGTCCCCGCAAGCGTCACTTCGGTGGGAGAGAGCGCCTTTGCCGGCTGCGAAGCGCTTGCAAACGTCGACCTCTCCGAAAACGTGACCGTCATCGGCGCCACGGCGTTCGAGGGGACTTCCTCGCTCATGTCCATCGAACTGGGCGCCGCGCTGCAGCAGATCGGGCAGGACGCCTTCTATGAGAGCGGCATGTGGCAGGCGGCGGAGCTGTTCGTCTACGCGGACGACTGGCTGGTGGGCAGCAAGCGCGACAGCTTCATCGATGAGGAGAGCTTCGCCATCGCGCCCTCCGTGCTGCAGGAAGGGGTCGTCGGCATCGCGGACTACGCCTTCTTCAATATTCAGGGCATCTACCGCGTAGAGCTGCCGGACAGCGTGCGCTATATCGGCGACTATGCGTTTTATGCGATCGAGGCGCTGATCCGGGTAGATACGGGCAGCGGAGCGGTGCGCATCGGGGCGTATGCCTTCGATTCCTGTACCATGCTCGATGATCTCACTCTCGGCGAAAATGTTGCGGAGATCGCCTCGCACGCCTTCGCCCGCTGTACCCGGCTGCTCAATGTCACGCTGCCTGTCTCGGTGGAAAAGATCGGGACGTATGCGTTTTATGCGACTGCGCTCTGGGAGGCATCCGACCTCGTCGTGTATATCGATAACTGGGTGGTCGGCGTGCGCTATCCGCAGCGTTACGGTTACGAAACGTATGAAGTTCAGGCAGGCACGGTGGGCATCTGCGACTATGCGTTCTACAATACGGCGTACTATCCCGTTATCATCCTTCCCGAGGGGCTGCAATATATCGGGAGGGCGGCGTTCTACAGGAGCGTGTCGCTTTCGACCATCAACATCCCCTCCACCGTCACTTCCATCGGCGATTACGCCTTCTACGGCTGTATTTCGCTGACAGATGTGAGCTTCGGCTCCGGACTGCAGAGCATCGGCAGGGCGGCGTTCTACGGCTGTACTTCGCTCACGCAGGCGGACCTTCCGCAGACGCTGCGCACCATCGGGCAGAATGCATTCTACGGCTGCACGGCGCTCGTCTCCGCCGACCTGGGCGGGGTGCGCACCATCGGCGAAGCGGCGTTTTACGGCTGCACGGCGCTGGAGGAGATCGAAGTTCCCGATACCGCCACCTCGATGGGCGCGCATGTCTTTCAGAATTGCACGGCGCTCAAGCAGGTGTACCTGGGCAGAAATATCGCTTCTGTCCCCGAACATGCCTTTGCGAACTGTACCTCGCTCGAGCAGGTCAGCGTACTCGGCGGAGCAAAGGAGATCGGCCGTAACGCCTTCTACCGCTGCACGTCGCTGCGCACGGCAACGCTTGCCGAGGGCGTGACGAGCATCGCAAACTACGCCTTCTACGGTTGCACGGCGCTCGAACAGGTGCGCCTGCCCGATACGCTCACCGCGATCGGCGAGGGTGCCTTCAAAGGGGACGCCGCCCTGTTGAGCGTGACCATCGGCGCCAACGTGGCGCAGGTGGGGCAGAACGCCTTTTACGGCTGCAACGCGCTCACGCTGTACTGTGCGGGTGCGACGCGGCCGGAGGGTTGGAATGCTCTCTTCAATTCCTCCTTCCGCCCCGTGTTCTGGGGGTGCACCGTCTATGACGGCGCCGTCATGAACATTGCGGCGGGCGTGCCCGAAAATCCCGTTGCCATCGGCGGCATCTGTGCGCCGTGGCGCGCGGGGTACGCGCTTGCGGGCTGGAGCACTTCCTCGGGCGGTGAGGCGCAAATTGCAAACGACGGGCTCGTGCAGGCGCTCTCGGAAGGAACGGTGTACGCCGTCTGGGAACAACAGGATAATTAAAGGAGAAGCATGATGGAAAGAGCAGGAAAAAAACGGCTGCTTATCGTTCTTTGCACGGTGTTTGCGCTGCTTTCGGCGCTGGCGCTTGCGGCGTGCGGAAGCGCGCCGACGGAGATCTATATCGGGCGAAGCGACATGCCCCGCCTGACCTATGTGCAGGGGCAGGAGCTCGACCTTTCGCAGGGCGTGCTCACCGTCTCGTACAGCGACGGAAGCGCGCAGACGCTCCCGCTCGACGGGGAGGGCGTCACGGTGTCCGGCTATGACGGGAACGCCGTCGGCACGCAGACGGTGACGATCGGCTACTCGGGACTGACGACGACCATCGATGTGACGGTCATTGCGCGCGCGCAGGTCGTGGGCGCCACGACGGTGTACTACGAGGGGGAGAGCTTCGACGCCTCCCGCGGCAGCATGCGCATCGCCAACGACGACGCGTCCACCTTCGACGTTCCCCTTTCGGACGGGGCGGTCACCGTCAGCGGTTTCGATTCCTCCGCGCCAGCTTCATCGCAGACGGTCACCGCCACCTATGCGGGCGAAGGGGGGAACTGCAGCGCGCAATTTGAAGTGAGTATCTATTCCACGGAGAACGCCCGCCTCACGCCCCCCAACAAGACGAGCTATCAGTCGCACGAGGAATTCCGCGTCAACGGCGCGTATATCACCTACTCCAACGGCGATCCGGCATATGACAAGACCATCCCCGTCACGGACGACATGGTCTCCGGTATCGATTTTTCCACCGTCACGGAGGAAAATTCTCCCGCAACGCTCACGGGCGTCGTCACATATGGCGGCAGGGAGTATCCCTTCACGGTCACCGTCACCTACAGTCCCGTCACGGCGCTGCAGCGCCTGCTCGAGGAGTATGCCTTCACCTGGACGGAGCCGGACATCCCCGCGGTGGACGACGCGCGCGGGGCGCAGGCGGCGGAGTGCGTGGAGCAGTACGTCGCGCTCTCTGTGGCGCAGCGCTCTTATATCGACAGAACGAGTATCCAGGCGGCGGCGCGTACGGCGGCGGTCTGGGCGTACGGTAAGTGGAGCGCGGCGCTCGCGGCGTGCGACGGCGCGTTCGTCTATGACGAGGAGGGACTCAAGTTCCGTCTCTTTTCTTACGCCGATACGGCAAGCAGCTACGCTGCCGTTTCCGCGCAGGACAACGCGCTCAATGCGCAGATGGGGCTGCTCTCCGACCTTGCCTCGGTGTTCGGCACGGTGACGGTGGGCGGCACGGCAATGGAGGACTACCTTGCCTATGTCGCCAGCTACTCCGAAACGCGCGAACAGCTCCTTGCGGTGCTGCAGCTCACCTCCTCGCTCTATGAGGCGGTGGAGGACGTGCCCGCGGACTGGACGGCGGAGGGGCTCTCCGACTACAAGACGGGTATCGACGCGGCGCGCGATCTCGTTACGGAGTGCGATTTTGCCTCGGGCGCCTACCGCGAGGTGTACGCGCTTGTCTCATCGTGGCGGGAAAAGAACGACTTATTCGACATTCTCTATGCCTATTATACGGCGCAGAGCGATACCGAGTCCATCGATTCGCTCAAAAACATCATCCTGCCCGCGGCGCTCGAGGAACTGTTCGTCACGCTCGTCTCGTCGGTGACGGAGTATACCGCCATCATCGTCGAATCGGACGGGGGGTATTCTTCGGATACCACCTATGCGGTGTATTACTACCGCCGCGCGCTGGACCTTGCCCAGGCGATCGATCAGGGCAGCGATGAGCTCGCCAAGACGCTGTATTCCACGCTCACCTTTGACAACCTGCTCTCGGACAGCACTACGGGCGAGCCCATCCCCGCCTCCTTCGACGACTTCTTCCTCTATCTCTATCAGACCGTCTACCTCGGCCTGGTGAGCGGCGTGCTGGATGACGATGCGCTCTGCGCGCTGTGGGACGACTATCTTGCCGTGTGCGATGCGCAGACGCAGTCGGAGGCGGAGCCGCTCCTCAAACAGCTGCTTGCCGACTTTGTGGCGCTCTCGCCCGCACAGCAGTTCAGCTTTCTGTATTCCGTCAACTATTACTACGACGGTTATCTGGGCCACGCGCTGGATACGCAGGTCAACTACACCTTCCTCATCCGCTCCATCCGCTCTGTCTGGCAGGAGGCGCTGACCGAGCCCGAGTTTGAGGCGATGAGCAACCTGCTTCTCGCCGTCGAGGCATACGCCAACGTCGGCGGCAGCGGTACCGCCGTCACCCTCTTCCTTGACTACTTCTCCAAGGTGCAGGCGGTTTACGATCAGATGGCTTCGGACGGAGTGTTCCGCCGTGACTTCGGCGCCATCTACGAGCAGTATGCCTCCGTTGCCGCCCTCTACAATGCGGACGGCAGCCTGAAGCAGACGCCCGTGCTCGACGAAGAGGCGCAGGCGCTGCTCGACGCATTCGTTGCCCAGGTGCGGAATATCGTTGCCGCCACGGAAGAAGATTCGATCGTCTATATTCGTCTGTTCGGCGCCTATGAGCGCGCGCGGGAGTATTCCGCGCAGATCCTTGCCAGCGGAAACGACGCCCTTCTCGAGGCATATTATCGCAGCCGCATTGCCTTCGGCTCCAACGTCTGGACGCCCGATTACGCCATGAGCATGGTCGCTTCGTGGAGCGCGCTGTCCGAGTATGCGGGGCTCTCGTACGGGGATGTACCCGTCATCGAGTTCCTGTCCGAACCGCTGCGCGCTTTCCTTGCGGACGCCAATGCCGTGCTGTGGGCGCAGGAGACGGCGTGCAGCGCCGCAGACGCTGCCGCGGCGATGAAGGCGTTCATCGCCCTCACGGATACGGAGAAGGACCTCTTCTGGAAGTTGCAGGCATACGGCGATGCGGAATATTATTATGACGGGCTTGCCGCCGTGTTCGAAGCAGCGTTCTCTGCAAGCGAGGCGCTCAAGGCGGCTGCCGACGCGCTGGCGGCGGCAGAGCAGGCGATGCTCGCCTATACCGAGGCGGCGGCGGATGAGGATGCAGATGCGCTGGCCGCGGCGCGTACGGCGCTGGATAGCGCCATGTCCGCGCTTGAGCAGGCAGTGGGGCAGCTGAACGCGCAGGAATCGGATGAGTTCGACGCGCTGTTCTCTTCGGTGCTCTCCTACTACCGCGAGGCATACGCCGCGCTGGAGTGACCGGAAATTTTATAACGTGCATAAAAAACGAGCTCTTTCGGAGCTCGTTTTTTTGCAGTCTGCAAAGGAAAGGAATTTCCGCGAAACAGAGGAGCGTTTGCAAAAAAACTGTCATATTTTGGCAGAAAGCATATATTGTTTTTTTGATATACTGTTCCCATGACAAAGGAAGAGATAACGCAGTTCCGGGTGATCGCCGCGCTCGTTGCGTATATCACCCGCTCGCTTGACGAACTCAACATGCAGCCGCTTTCTGATTTCGACCACGGGCAAAAATCCGCCTTTGTAGAGTGTCTTGAAGTCCTTCAGTCGCTCGGCGTCGACCTTCTCGACTATGCGATCGAGACTCGCTATCCTGTCTGATAATACCTGCCTCATTCTGGCAGTTCATTTGCCTTCCGTATGCGTAAAATAGTATATGAAGGGTCGAGGATACGGCATGCAGAAGAGGGCTATACAGACAGAGGAAGAGCGCATCATATCCATGCTGGATAACAATGTGCCGTTTGCAAAAGCTGCGTTCGGAAAAATGTATGCTCGTTTTGAGGAAAATGACGCGATGGACAGCACCTGTCATGCCGCCATCATCCGCACGATCTATATTGTCCGCCGCGAGACGGTGATCTGGAAGATCGCCCGCGACCATAATGTGGGGGAGCGCACGCTCTATCGCTATCGCAAGACGTATATGAAGTGGTATTATTTTTACATAAACTGGATATCCGCCGCCGGAGACGTTGCATGAGCAAGCGGGGGAAGATACAGGGGGGGACGCCGCATACGG
>CAJFNH010000025.1 GCA_904394195.1 Candidatus Gallimonas caecicola | reverse complement strand
CAACTGCCGTAGTCACATCGGAGACGGTGGTCGCCGCGTCAATGGCGGCAAGCGCTTCGTTATAATACTTGAGAACAAGGTTTGCATTGTCCTCGCCGAACGCCTGCGTAAGTCTGGAATACAGTTCGCCGTCCGTCGTTTCGGCAGTATATGCCGCACGCGAGACGGTGACGCCCGCCTGTGCGCCGTCGCCGAGGATGTTGTCGAGATAGCTGTTGATCCACTCGTTGATATCGGCCAGCGCGTCCGTCTTTGCCTGCTCGACTGCGGTGGCGGCGCTCACGCTGTCCGCAATGCCGTCCACCGTGGTCTGCACGCCCTCCAGGTCGGTGACGATGCCCTCGATGAGCGCTGCAAGATCCTCTCCGTCCGCCGTGCCGAGCGAAGCAAGACGTTTATAAATGGACGTGATGTTGCTCTGCGCCGTGGTGATGGAAGCGGCAAGGTTGCCCGAGCCGTCCAGCAGCGCGCCCGTGAGCTGCCCGAGCGCCGCTTCGGCGTCGGCCAGCGTCTGCGCCGCATCGCCGAGGTTGCCGGAAATACCGTCGATCTTCCCTTCGATAGAGGTGAGCGCGTTGTTGATGGTCGTGCTCAAGTATTCGTAGATAGAAGCCAGCGACTGCGAGCTCTCGCTCCCTTCCGTGCCGCCGACGATCGCCGACTGCGCCGCCTCGATAGCGGCAAGCACGTCGCCGAGAATGCCGTCGTCCGCGGGGTCGCTCTCCGAGCCGAGCAGCGCGCTGTTGAGCGCTTCCAAAGCCTGCGCAAGGTCGCCGAGCTGCGTTGCCTGATCGCCGATATCGGTGAGATATCCGTCGATCGCCGCGATCTCCGCAAGCGCGTTGTCGCGGTACAGTGTAAGCTGCGCCTCCGTGGTCGCGCTGTAGATCGCAAGATAGAGGTCGGTGGGAGCGGTGATGCCCGCCTGCGTTGCAGCGTCTGCAACGGCGGCGCGCGCCGTCTCCTTCATCGTCTCGAACGCTGCGATCAGCGCATCGACCGCATCGAGCGCTTCCAGATGCGCCTGCGAGACAAGGTAAGGTGCCGTCGCCTTGCCGATGGCTTCGAATGAGGTGAGCACCGCCTGCGCCTCATCCTTGAGCGCCGACTCGCTCTCCTGCGCCGCAAGTCCGGCGACATAGGTCCACGTCATGCCCATGGCGGCGGCATATTCGCGCACGGAAGCCTGCGCCGCGAGGCGCGCTTCCTTGAGTGCCGTGGACTGCACCGCCACATAGTAGCCGTTGTTCCACTCTGCCGCATAGTCCTCGTTGACGAACTTGTCTGCGGGCTTGGCGCTGAAGATACCGCCCTTGATGAAGCCCGTGAGCGTATCCGCCCCGATTTCGCCGTTGAATGTGCCGCCCGTGATCGTGCCCGTCACGGGAGCCTTGTTCGCGGGAACGGTCGCCGCCTGATAGAACGCCTTGCCGTCCGCATCCGGGTTGAACGTGCCGCCCGCAATGGTGACATTGAGCGGAAGATCTGTGGTGTGCTGCGAGATCGCGATGGCAGCGCCCTCAATGGTCGCACCGTTGTTGTTGTATTCGCACTTGAACGTGCCGCCGATGTTGAACGTGCCGCCATTGACAATCAGCTCGCCCGCGCGCACTTCAACGCCCGCAACGGGGCTCTCAAACGTACCGCCGTTGATGACGAGTTTGCCGTATTGAGGATGATAGATGACGTTGCCCTGCGACGACAGCGTTCCGCCGTTGATGGTGATGAACGTTCCGTGCGCCGTGCCGTTGCCCTGGATCGCGCCGTAGGCGCTGTCCGTAGACAGGTCTGCCGCACTCTCAAGGACTGCATAGTACGCCGAGCCGTCCGAAACGTTCGCCTCGCCGTCCGGCATGATGAACACCGCGGGCCCGCCGACGGCGTGCACCTTCACGCCCTCCCCGAGCACGAGTTTTGCCTCGTCCTTCGTTTCGGGAACGATCTGGAACGTGCGGCCCGAAGCCGAGATAACGCCGCCCTCCGCTTGGGAGTTGATGACGTTGAGCGTACCCGCCTTGAGGCTGATGAACTTGAGCCCGTCGTTGACGCCGTTATAGCCGTTCGTCACATAGACGCTCTTGCCGTTCAGATCGAGCGTGATCTCCGCGCCCGCCTTGTCAACGACGATCGCTTCCGCCATTGCGGGATCCTCTTCGCTGCCGATGTTGTCGTTCAGCACGATGACGTCGCCGTCCACGGCTGCGCGGAGCGCGTCCGCAAGGGAGGCATAGCCGACTGCGTCGATGAACGCCGCCCAGGAGCCTTTCGTCGTCTCATACATACCCGTATCGGCATTGTATTCGGCGATGTAGTCCGGCGCGAAGTACCCGAGCCCGGGCATCACGCTGAAGCTGCCGCCCGAGATGAAGTCCTCGACATTCTCGCTTGCGACGTTGCCGTTATAAGTGCCGTCGGTGACGGAAAGAGTAAGGTCGGTCACTTCGGATTCCGTTGCGTTGAGTTCGGCTTCATAGAGCGCATACAGCCCTTCGAGCGTGCCGCCATTAAGGTTGACGGTCAGCGCGGTCGTGCCGCTGTACTTGGAGACCGCGACCGCAGCGCCCGAAAGCACGGTATTCCCGCTTCCGTTACGCTCTGTTTTGAGCTCCGACGCCCGTGGTGCCCGTTACAACGCCGCCGGAAATGTTCGTCGTGCCGTTCGGCAAATACATTGCAACTGCATGTGTAGAAGTGATCTCGCCGCCCGTAATGTTGATCAACGTGTCTGCGGAGTCATTGCCATTCGTCATGATCGCGGCGCTGTGCGCGGTGATGTCCGCAGCCGTATCCAACCCCATGTTTCCATAGATGAATACGCCGACGCCGTTTTCGGAGACCACGGTAAGATCCTTGCCGAACGTGACCGTTGCTCTGTTCAACTGGAGACCTGCCGGTCTGATCCGGAAAGCGTCGCCCTTTGCAACGATCGTACCATTGTCAAAACTCTGCTCGCGAGCACTCAAATCAAAGAGATATTCAAGCCCTTCCGTGCCGTAGATCGTATGACCGCCAAGGTCAAAACGGATCGTCTTTGCTGCAGGCACAAGCGTTTTGTCCAGCGTAACATCCGCAAGCAGGGTGACCGTGTTGCCGCTCTTCGCCGCCGTGACAGCCTCCTGAAGCGAGGCGTACACGGTCTGCGAGCCTTTGACGGCGGCGACTGCGCCTTCGGCGATGGCAGCGTCTGCCGAGGTGTACACTTTGTTGCCCATCGCAACACGATCGCCGGTGAGCACGCTTTCAAGTTCGCTGTAATCGCCTACCTTATAGCCGTTTTCCGTAGGATAGAACAGGCTGTTCTCGGCGATATACGCCTCGGGAATATCCGTGTCGAAATCCCCGCCCGAGATGCCCTCATAACGATCCACACCGGGATTTTGTATAACGGTGAATTCGCCGTTGAACGTACCGCTCTCGACTTTGAACGCCGCAGGCTTATCGAGCTTGACGCTGTTGGTATCGCCCGTGATCGTCGCTTCCTTGATCGCGAACTCCGCGTTCGGCGCAGTAGACGACCTGACGCCATACTCCGCGCCGGTGATGACCGTATCTGCGCCGGAGATCTCAACCTTCGTTTTGCCGCCGTTGACCAGAATTGCGGCGCCGGTCTCGGCTTTGAACGTGCCGCCCGTAACCGTGAGAGTTGCTTCGCTCTTGACGCAAAGCGCATTGTTTGCGGTGAACGAGCCGCCCTCGATCTTCGTTTCGGTTTTCTTGTCCAGGTACACCGCATACGTTTGCGCCGTGAACGTTCCGCCCGTGATCGTCAGCGTGGTGTTCGCGTCCGATTCCAGCGCATAGGCGTTCGTGCGTCCGTCCGGCGCTTTCTCTGCCGTCTGCTTGAACTCGCCGCCTGTGATCGTCATGACGTTGCAGTTCTGCACGGTGTAGTTCGTGGAATTGGTGAACGTACCGCCGTTGATCGTTGTTGTGCTTCCCGAATCGTTCTTGACGGTGTTGAGCCCGCCCGTGAACGTACCGCCGTTGATGATAAGCGTCAGCTTGTTCTCGGCGGCAGTGATCTTGCCCTCGTTTGCAGACTGATCGGCGTCGTCAAAATAGCCGCTGACAACAAGGCTGGAAGCGGTGTTCTCGGACGAAACGGTGACCTTACTCGTCTCGTCCTTGCCGATCGTCATATAGCCGTAGTTCTTGATGACGTAGCCGCTCGTCTCTGCGCTGCGAGTGAATGTGCCGCTCACAAGCATAGCCGTGCCATAGTTGAGGACAGCCATCGTCTTGTCTTCCGTCGCCTTGACCGTGCCCGTGCCCGTGACGGTAAGCGTGCCGAAGTTGGTGATGGTATGCTCATTCGCCGTATTCGTCAGCGTGCAACCGTTCAGATCAAGCGTGATATTCTTGTCTGCACCAACCGTTACGCTCTCGGTAACATTTGCAAGTAACTTGACCGTATCGCCTTCTGCTGCTTCGTCAATGGCATCCTGCAGAGAGGTGTACATGGTCTGCGTGCCTTCAATGGTCGCGACTGCGCCTTCGGCGATGGCAGCGTCTGCCGAGGTGTACACTTTGTTGCCCATGGCAACATAGTCGCCGGTGAGCACGGTTTCAAGTTCGCTGTAGTCGCCTACAGCATAGCCTTCATCCGTGGGATAGAACAGGCTGTCCTCGGCGATATACTCCTCGGGAATATCCGTATCGAACGTCCCGCCGGAGACGGAGTAGGAAGCTGCTGCGCTATCGAGGATGAGCGCGCCACTGAAGGAGCCGTCCGTAATCACGGACTTGCCCTGTTCATAAGCTACTCCGGAGGTCGCGGCGGAAAGGATCGCGCCCTCGCCTCCGCTGAACGTACCGCCGTTCACCGTCAGGTCGTTCCAGTTCAAAATGGCACAGGAGCTCGCGCCGGAAACATTGGCATCCTCGACGACCAGCTTGCCATAGCTGTCGTTCTTAAGGCTGTGTTTGCCGCCCACAAAGGTGCCGTTGAGCACGGTAAGCGTTGCCGTGACACCGTTTGTGTTCTGGCTGGCAGTGTACCAACCATTGTCCACAAGGGAGGAGAAATCTCCCTTGCCCTCGGGGAAGCGGATAACGGGCGTACTGTCTGCCGTGCCGATGGTCATCATGCCCTGATTGAGGATGACATAGAAGGAGTTGCCGCCGCTGCTATCGAAATCTTCGCTCGCCTCGGCGCTCCTTGTGTATGTACCGCTGTTGAGGTACGCCGTGCCGCCCTCTGCATTGAAGATCGCAACTCTCTGATGCGAGATATTATCCACCGTGCCGGTGCCCGTAACGGTGAGCGTGCCGTAATTGGTAATGGTGTGCTCGTTCTCCGTGTTGGTGATCGTGTGGCCGCCAAGGTCAAGCGTGATGGTCTTGCCCGCGGGGATGACGATGCTCTCCGTCACGCTGTCCTTAAGCGTGACGGTCGCGCCATTCGCTGCCGCGTTGATCTCATCCTGCAGCGTGGCATATGTAATGTCGGCGCCCGTCGTCGTGCTGACGCCAGAAGCGGCGTTTTCCAGAACGAAGTCGACGCCGTCAAGGCTTACGATGCCCTGCGACGTGATGGCGGAGGGAAGCTGCTGCGCGGTGCCCGTATAGGTATAATCCACCGTGACGTTTTCAAGCGCGAGCGTGGAGTTTGCGCTTGCCGTAACGAACGTGCCTTCGGACTCGCCCACCACGGCGCCCGTGCCCGCTTCGCTGCTGTCAATGATTTTGAGCGAGGCGCCGTCACGCAAC
This sequence comes from Candidatus Gallimonas caecicola, assembly GCA_904394195.1. GTDB lineage: Bacteria > Bacillota > Clostridia > Christensenellales > Borkfalkiaceae > Gallimonas > Gallimonas caecicola. Next base: position 9,735 of record CAJFNH010000025.1, on the reverse strand, counting down.
TCAAGGCAGCACATCGGGCTGCCCGTAACGATCTTGAGCGAATAACCGTTCAAATCGATCGTCAACTCGTCACTGTGGTAGCCGGACACCAGGAACAGGTGCCCGTTGGGTCCGTTGCCCGTAATAGCGTTCTCCTCCGTAAGGTCGAGCAAAATATTGCCGCCCAGCGTGACGGTCGGGCTTACCCCGTCCTGCCCCGTGGCGTTGATCGCATTGACCAGCTCCTGCGGCAGGTTGATAAGACCGTCCTCGGCAGTACCGACATTGTACTGCGTTTCGTCCTGCGCGTGCGCATCCCTTGCGGGCATGCCCATGCACAAAAACGCTGCCAGAACGAGCGCAAAAAGCGATGCCAACAGCGCTGCAAGACCTTTCTTTCTTGCCTTTGCCATAAATTCCCTCCTGTTGTTTTTTATCCGAATCCGATCGATCGCTTTTCCCCCTTGCGCTCCTGCAGGCGCGCTCGCGCGAAAAACGTCAATAGTATCGCAATATTTTCACATATAAAGTATAACCCTACCCCCGTAGATTTGTCAACTACTTATGTGCAAAAAAATGGTAATGTTGAAAAAAATTTTTACACGTTATCTGATTTTCCTGTTTTTTTGCTCCATATTCTGATAGGTGTTACAAAATCTGATATACTTTTTTGCGCAAAGTGAACTCTCCGCTCCGAAAGCAATGCTTCCCTCCGGCCGATCCTTCTCTGCTTGTCTCTTATGACGAAGCAGGCGGGCGCCTGCCGTTCTTCTCATCCCCTTGGTTGCTTCCGCAGACACTCCCCTTAAAACAAGCGCCAAGGGGCGCACAAACAACGCGGACGGCGAAAATCTTTTCCTTCTCCGTCCCCTCTTCCCGCCGGGAAGGGGGGAGACAGGGGGAATGGGCAAAAAAAATGTCTGCCGCGCCATGAATGTGCGGCAGACATTTTAACTCTTTTTCCTATCGCAAAACCGAACATGGTACTCGCGGGCAGCTCCGCCGGAAAGAGTCACAATAAGCGCTCCTGCAGGCATCCGGTCTGCGCCCCCTCTTGCTGCCGGCATATGCCGCCGCACAGCGCTCACCAGTCGAGCGGCTGTCCGCCCAGAATGTGGATGTGCAGGTGGTGCACCGTCTGCCCCGCGTTCTCGCCCTGGTTGACGACAAGGCGGTAGCCGCCCTCCAGCCCCAGCTGCGGAGCAAGGCGACCGATCTTTTGCAGCGTGCGCCCCAGAAGGGCGGCGCGGGCGTCGTCCGCCTGCGAGAGCAGCGCAAAGTGGTCGCGCGGCACGCACAGCAGGTGGATATTCGCCTTGGGCTCGATATCCCTGAAGATGACGATCTCGTCATCCTCATACACCTTTGTGGAAGGGATATCCCCCGCCATGATCTTGCAGAATACACAGTTTTCCATAAAAGCCTCCTTTATTTTCATCCCCCCTGTCTCCCCCCTTGCGAGCAAGGGGGGACGGGCGGAAAAGTTCTGTCTCCCCTTCACAGACACGGGGACGAGCGGAAAAGTTCTGTCTCTCCCCTTTACAGACACGGGGACGATTGGGGTAATTCTGTCTGTCCCCTTCACAGAAAAGGGACGAACTGGGCAATTCTGCTGTCCCTCACGGACGAGGAAAGTCGTTCCCTGCGCCCGCGCACGGAAACGGGCGGAAAAATCCCTATTCTGTCTCACTCTTGCAAACAAGGAGACGGACGGAAAAAATTCTGTCCATGCAATAAGGAGCACGAAAGCGCTTCCCCGGTTTATCCCACAGAGGCGCCCGCCGTGAAAATCGCGTTCGCCGGGGGCACGTCTGCCCTTACATATCCCCGGGCACGGGGCGCAGAAGCGCGACATGGTAGCCGTCTTTTTCACGTTTTTCAAGGCGGACCTCGTACATGCCCCCCTCCTTTGCCTCGGGCGCATATACGCGGATATAGTTGGAAGTGTAGCCGCCGTCCTCTTCAAAGAGCGCCGTGAACGTTCTTTTTTCAAAGCGGGCGAGCCAGCGCTCCTGCGCCGCCGCCGCAGCGGTCAGCATGCGACCCATGCGCTCCTTTTTGAGGGAAGCGGGCAGGTCCGCGAGCTTTGCGGCGTTGGTGCCCGTGCGGCGGGAATAGGGGAAGGCGTGCACGCGGGCAAATCCCGCCTCCTCCACCAGCGAAAGGCTGCGCAGAAAGTCCTCCTCCCGCTCGGTGGGAAAGCCCACGATGATATCGGTGGTGATGGCGGCGTCCGGGAAATAGCTGCGGATGAGGGCGCACGCCTCCAGGTACTGCGCACGCGTGTACCGCCTGTTCATGGCGGCAAGCACGCTGTCCGAGCCGCTCTGCGCGGACAGATGGAAGTGTTCGCACACGTTGCCCGCCGCCTTCATCTTCTCCAGAAATTCCCGCGTGACGATGCCCTCCTCCAGCGAGCCCAGGCGCACCCGCGCGGGAAGATCGCGAAGCGCCAGCAAAAGATCGCCCAAGTCCTGTCCGCCGTCCGAATAGGAGGTGATGTCGATGCCCGTCAGAACGATCTCGCGCGCGCCGCTCGCCCTTGCCTCCGCGCGCACGCTCTGTATGCTGCGCGAACGGGAGCGCCCGCGCAGATAGGGAATGATGCAGTAGGAGCAGAAGCGGTTGCACCCGTCCTGGATGCGGATATTCTGCCGCGTGTGCGTGCGCTTGGGCGCTGGGAGTTCGCAGAACGCGCGCTCCGTCTCCAGAAAAACGCCCTTCTCCCCGAGCATCTGCAGAATTTTATCCTTGCGCATGGTGCCCGTGACGAGGGTCACCCCCTCGCGCGAAGCAAATGCCGCGCTGTCGCGCTGCGCGGCGCACCCGCACACGATGACGGGGGCGCGGGGATTGAACTTTTGCAGCCGCGAAAGCGCCTGGCGGCTCTTTCGCTCCGCTTCGGCGGTAACGGCGCAGGTGTTAACGATATACAGGTCGGCAACGCAGGGCGTGCACGCCGTCTCGTAGCCGAGCGCCTCCAGCCCCGCCAGAAGGGAATCGCTCTCCGCCTCGTTCACCTTACAGCCCAGCGTTAAAATGCACGCTTTCATCCGAGCTCCCCCGCCTCGTGCATAATGACGGAAAGCAGGGCAATGGCAGCCGTCTCCGCGCGCAGGATGCGTCTGCCCAGCGATACGCCGCAATAGCCGAGCCGCTGCGCAAGCGCGTATTCTTCGCCGGTAAAGCCGCCTTCGCTGCCCACCACGGCGCAGACGGTGGCGCCGGTATCAATGATGTCCGATTCCGTCTCGGTGATAAATTCACAAGCGAACAGCTTTGTGTCGCACTCCGATCCGGCGCGCAGGGCGTCCTCCAGCGTCTTGTAGTATTCCACACGGGGCACCGAAGCGCGCAGGCACTGCTTTGCGGCCTCACACGCAACGCGGTTCAGCCGTTCAAGCTTTTTCTCATTCATATAGGCGGCGCAATAGCGCGAGGAAAAGACGCCGATGCGCGAGACGCCCAGTTCGGTCGCCTTCTGCACGACCAGCTCCGTCTTGTCCCCCTTGAGCGCGCCGATGAGCAGAAAGACCCACGTCTTCGGCTCGCGGTCGGAGATGTTCTCGCGCACGACGTGCACGCCGATACCCTCCTTCCCCACATGGGTGACGACGGCGGAATACTCCTTGCCGCTGCCGTCGAACAGCGTGACCTCGTCCCCCTCCGAAAGGCGCAGGACGTTCTTCGCATGGCGGCTCTCCTGCGCGGAGAGCGTCATCTCCTCCCTGATATCCGGCGCAAAAAAACGTTTGGGCGCAGCCATTTGTCACCTCCGGTACACGAGCGCGTACCACTCCCCCTTGCGGCGTTCCTGCGCAAGCGCGAGCCCCTGCGCGGCGAATGCCTCTTTCACGAGGGAGAGCCTGTCCGCGATGATGCCGCTCAAGATGAGCATGCCGCCCTGTTTGAGGTTTTCGGGCATGGAGGGCGCAAGGCGCACGAGCACTTCCGCCGTGATATTGGCGAGCACCACGTCGCCGCGCAGGGCGGCGTCTGCCAGCAGGTCGGAATGTGCCACGATGCACTTTTGCGAAACGCCGTTCTTGAGCGCGTTGTGCCCGGCGCTCTCCACGGCGACGGGATCGATGTCCGTAAGGTAGCACGCCTTCGCGCCCAGCTTTGCCGCGGCAATGCCCAGAATCCCGCTGCCGCAGCCCACGTCGATGACCACGTCCCCCTCTTTTATGACCTCCTGCAGCGCCTCCAGGCACATGGAGGTCGTCTCGTGTTCGCCCGTGCCGAACGCCATGTTGGAATCGAGCGTGACGATGACCTCGTTTGCCTCCTGCGTGTAATTGATCCACTCGGGCACGACGACCACGCGCTCCCCGATATGCAGGGGGCGGAAGTGTTTTTTCCACACGTCGATCCAGTCGTCGCCGTCGATGGTGCGGCGCGTTTCTTCCAGCGTGCCGAAGTCCACGCCTCCGCGCGACCTCATCTCCTCCAGCTGCGCGCGGATATCGCGGATAGCGGCGTCCGCCGCGTCCGGCTTTATGAAGCATTTGACGAGCACGTCCGAACGGGGCGCCTTCAGCTCGTCGTCGATATAGTCCCAGTAGACGCCAGTGCCGCCCGAGATGAGCGCCACCACGTCCTTTGCGTCGCTGACGGCAACGCCGCCCTCCGTGTACTGCCACATGACGTCGGCGACCAGTTCGCTCGCCTCGCTCGTCGTGTGCACAGTAAGTTCCACATATTCCATGGCTCTATTATAAATCTCCGCCGCCCTATTGTCAAGAAAAGAATTGTGTGATATAATGAGCTTATCCTCATACAGAGAGGCGCGTCTCATGAAAGACAAACTTTCGCTTGCGGGCGCCGTTCTGGGGTTTTTGCTTGCCGCAATGGCCGTTGCCACGCTTGCTGCGGCCATCATTGTAATTCACGCCGAAGCGCGGCAAGAGCCTCTCGCGGGGCTCCTCACCGTCTTTCTGATACCGATATGCTTTTTCGATGTCCTGACGGTGATTTTATCGCTGTCAAGCGCCTTCGCGTTGCTGCGCATGTACAGGGGAGATCCCCCGGATAAGGAACAGCGCGTTCCGCTCCGTGTGGCGTTTTGGGGAACGCTGGGGGCGGTGTTTGCGGGCTTTATGCAAATCGCCGTCCATATTACGACGCCATTCGGCATCGTATTGAATGTGGCATTCCTTGCCGTCGCCATCGCCGAAGCGATCGTGCGCATCCTTTGCATCGCGCGCCTGTAGAAGAAGTGACCGCGCGAAACACGTTCGGTTTTTATAAGGAGATAGAATATGAAAAACAAACTTGCACTTGCGGGCGCCGTTCTGGGATTTTTGCTTGCCGCAATGGCTATCGCCACGCTTGCTGCGGCATTTGTCGTGCTGCCCGCCGCTATGGAGCAGGACTATTCGGGCGTCATACAGGCGCTGGCGGGCTCGTTTGCCATGGCGATCGTCATCGTCATCATCCTCATGTTCCTGTGCGGCGCCGCCGCCCTGACGGTGATCTTCTCGCTGTTGAGCGCCTGCTCGCTCATGCGCGCGTATGCAGGGAAGCCCGCGGGAAAGGGACGGGCGGCGCTGCTCTATGTCGCGCTCCTGGGCACGCTGGGAGCGGTGTTTGCGGGCGTCTTTCTCAATGCCGTCTCCTCGCCGCTGACCATCGCATTGAGCATAGTGCTCATCGCCCTCGCCGTCGCCGAAGCGACCGTGCGCATCCTGTGCGCCGTGCGCCTGCTGAAACGCGCCGCGCCCGATACGCCCGAAATGACGGGTACGTCCGCAGAAGAATAAAACGTGACGAAATGATCGCGCCCCGAAAGCATCTTTCGGGGCGCTTCGTGATTGAAGGCAAAAATCGTCACAACTTTACCACCCTTCCCTTCTTCCCTTTGCAAAAGTGCATTCCCGAGACGACGGCGTCCAGAAGCGGACAGGTAAGGAAGGAGTTCTCCTCCGCTCCTTCCAGCAGCGGGGAGACATTCAGCCGCTGCAACGCGGCACACCCATAGAAAGCCCCCTCCGTCATACGCAGAACGGAGGGCATATCGACCGACTGCAAGCAAGTACAACCACGGAATACCGCCTCACCGAATTCCTTCACGTCGGGCGGAACATCGCACTCCCGTAAAGAAGTACATTCGCGGAAGAGCGCTTCCTCCAACTTCGTCAGTCCCTGCGGGAGCCTGATCTGTTCGAGCGACGTACAACCGCGGAAAGCCGCCACGCCCAAAAAAGTAATGCTGTCCGGAAGGACAATATGCCTTAAAGATGTCATCCCCGCGAATGCGCCGTCCTCTATGCGGAGCACGCCATCCGGCACGGTCACCTCCTGCACCCGTTCATTGGCACGGAACATATTTTTCCCCAAGGAAAGCACGGGCAGCCCGGCAATTCGCGCGGGAAGCACGACACACACCGAACTCCCGTAATACGCCGTGACGGAAACCCCGCCGGGGATCCTCACATAACGGAATTCATCGTATACGCCGCTCTCTGCCGCCGCACCCAGCCGCACGGCCTCCTTCGCAAGTTCAGGCACCGCGTCCGTGATATAAGCCGTGCGCGAACGGGAAAGGAACTTGCTCTTTTCCGTAAAGACCTTCCGAAAACTTTCATCGTTTCGTTTGTTTGCCTCAAAATAGCTGCAAAGCGGCCGACCGCCGATATGTACGCCTATGACACGGTCATCTGCATCCGCAAAACGTTCGGCTGCAAACTCCATCTCGGCAGCAACGGCCTCCGAACGCGCGGAATTCTCACTGATATACACCAAAACGCCCGCGCAGTTGCCCTTCCGCATGACGTCAAGTACCTCTTTGTCCCATTTTTTGCCGTATAATATAGAGCGGTCATACCATAGACGCACGCCATGCTTTTTCAGTTCCACGATATCCGCGATCACAATGTCGGCGTCCCGATGGGAATAGCTGATGAACAGGAAGGGCTGATCGGTGATGTCTGCCTCCGGAAGATCGTCCTGCGCCCGTTCTTCCTCATCCGGAGCGGGGATCCCCTCCGCGACCGCTTCCAACGGAAGTTTGGACGCCCGCGGACACGGCTTCCCTTCATACCCCACCAAAAAGAACGACGAGGGCGCCTCCCGACGCCCGAATAAGGTACGCAGCTCCTCTTTACACGGCTGCGAATCGCAGACGATCAGGCTTCCCAATCCCAAATCCGTCGCTTTCAGACACATATTCTCCAGGCAAGCCCCGAGGGAGATCCAATCGCTTTCCTGCGCCATGCTCCCTTCCGGCATAAACACTGCCACGAGCACGGGCGCATCGCGCACGATGCGCGCCGTCGCTCCCACCGTACTGCCTGCATCTCGTTCTTTCGCCGCCTGCGCTTCCAGAATGTCCGCTGTAACTTTCCTCTGCTCCTCCGTTGCGATCAAAAACCGCCACGGCTGACGATTTTTGGCGGACGGCGCCAGGCGTCCTGCGTCTATGATCTTGCGCAGCACGCTCCCGTCCACCTGTTTCTGCGTAAAATTTCGCACGCTGTGCCGCGTGCGCACGGCTTCGTCCAAGGTGAGCATATTCCGGACTCCTTACTTTCAATGCGTGAACTTGTCTGTCCGCATTCCGCCCAACGAGCGGTAGAACACAGGCAGGATTGCGGCAGCCGGTTTTGTTCAGATCGTGCGGCGCGCCACACGGCGCGCCGCACTTATCGCTTATTTTTCATACACGCTCCGCTTGAGTTCGGCGATATAGGGCAGGTTGCGGTAGCGCTCCGCATAGTCCAGCCCGTAGCCGACGATGAAGGCGTCCTCCACTTCAAAACAGGTGTAATCCGCCTGCGAGTCCACCACACGGCGGGAAGGCTTGTCCAGAAGCGCCACAACGGTGACGGACTTTGCCCCGCGGTCCGCAAAGAAGCGGCGCAGCGTGACGAGCGTCCTGCCCGTATCCACGATGTCCTCCACAAGGATGACGTCCCTGCCTGCAACGGACGAGAACAGATCGCGCGTGACCTTTGGCTGCCCCGCCGAGATGGTCTGCGCGCCGTATGAGCTCACCGCCATGAAGTCCATCTCCACATCCACCTGCGTTGCGCGCAGAAGGTCGGAAAAGAATACCGAGCTCCCCTTCAGGTTGCACACCGCCACCGGAAACGTTCCGCGGAACTTTTCCGTCAGCCACCTGCCCGCCTCCTTCACTCTGGCGGCGATCTCTTCCTCGGAAACGAGGATACGTTCACAATCCGGGTGCATTTTACTGTTTTCCTCCGTAAATATGATCGGGCGTGCGCAGCGGGGTGAAAAGGTACCCCGGGCGCACCGTTTTATCTGTGATCTTCACGCTGTCGGCGATCTGCACGCCGCATACGGCGTAGATCGTCTCCCCCCGCGCCACGAGCGGCAGCATCCATCCCTGACGCGCGGGGATCTTTTTATCCGTCAGAAACTTCTTCAGCGATTTCGTGCCCCCGCCGAAGGGCGTGAACACATCCCCTTCCCGCCGCGTCCGCACCACGCAATCCGCGGGGAAGGCGTCAAGGTCGACGGCGAGCGCGCCGCCGCGCGTTCCTTCGCCCACCGCGAGCGCAATGCCCTGTCCGGCAAAGTCCCCCACCGCAAACGGGATGCAAAAAGCGGGAACGTCCGTACTTTTACAAAACAGGATGCTCTCCCCCTCCCGCAGCGCCGTCAGACCGCCCGGGAGCGAGACCCTGCGCCCGCTCTGCAGGCAGCGCAGCTTTGCGACTTCCTCCAGATTGGCGCAGGTATAGTCGCGCATCACGCCGCACGCCTTCATCGCATACAGGCAGGCGCGGGTAAAGAGCGGGAGCGCAATGCCTACGGGCACGCGCATGCCGTCCTCCCCCTCGCGCACTTGTTCGCGCGCAAGGCGGGCAAGGAGCGCCTCGTCCTGCGCGGCGCGTTCGGCGAACGCCACCAGGTGCTCCGCCGCCCCCGGCACGGCGCGCTCGAGCGCTGGCAGCACACTGCGGCGCAGCGCGTTGCGCGTGAAGCGCTCGTCCGCGTTGCTCGCATCCTCCGCAAACGGCAGCCGGTAGCACGCGATATATTCGTCGATCTGCTTGCGGGAGACCCCCAGCATGGGGCGCACGATGCCCTCGCGCGCGGGAAAAGCGTTCAGCCCCGCGAGCGAAGTGCCACGCGCAAGGCGGAAGAGTACCGTTTCGGCATAGTCGTCCCTGTGGTGCGCCGTGGCGACCATGTCTGCCTCGTCCGCGGCGAGCACCTGCGAAAAACAGGCGTACCGCCAGTTGCGCCCCGCCTCCTCGGTGCCCTCTCCCCTCTCCCGGGCGAGCGCGGCTACGTCCGCGCGAAAGACGCGCAGGGGCACGTTCCAGCGCGCGCACAGTCCTTCGACAAAGGCAAGATCGGCAAGCGACGCCTCGCCGCGCAGCCCGTGTTCACAGGTGAGCGCGGTGAGCGTGATGCCGTATTCCGCGGCATGCCGGTAAAAAAAATGCAGCAGCGCAACGGAATCGCGCCCGCCCGAAAGCGCCACGCACACCCGTTTGCCGGCATACGGCTGCAAGGCAAACAGTTCCATACCTTTTCAGTATATCACAATGCGGCGGCGATTGCAAGGCATAAAGAAAAGTTTGCCGAAAGTATAAAAAAGTTTTCTTTTTTTCCCGAAAACGGTTGACAAACGAGGCATCTTCCGTTACAATAAATAAGCTATTCGTTTTGGCGGATACCGACATCGCGGGGTGGAGCAGCCAGGTAGCTCGTCGGGCTCATAACCCGAAGGTCGCAAGTTCGAATCTTGCCCCCGCAACCATATGGCGATGTAGCTTAGTT
>CAJFNH010000024.1 GCA_904394195.1 Candidatus Gallimonas caecicola | reverse complement strand
GGGTGCGAGCGCAGTTTTTGCGTAACGTATGCAGAAAATCGGGCGCGGTCGACGGCAAGCGCCCCGCCCGCGGGCACGCGGGAGGCTTCCGCCGCTTCCATCGTGAGGGAGCCGAGGCGGCGCATCTCCTCCTTCAGAAGCCCGCATGCGTTGCCGGATACGTCGTCGCTCTTGAGCGAGTTGGAGCACACCAGCTCGCACAGCCCGTCGCTCACATGCGCGGGAGAACGGCGCGCGGGCTTTTGCTCGATGAGCTCCACCTGTTCGCCGCGGCAGGCAAGCTGCCATGCCGCCTCGCTGCCCGCCAGCCCCGCGCCGATGACCTTTATCATGCCTGCGCAGGCGGCGCTTCGGGCGCCGAGGGCTTCGCGGGCCTGGGCGGACGGGGCGCGCGGTAGGAACATTCCTTATTGGTGCACTTGACGTTGCCGCGCGCCGTTTTGACGAGCGCGCCGCCGCAGACGGGACACTTTTCGCCCGTGGGCTCGTCCCAGCTCTTGAAATCGCATGCGGGGTAACCCGAACAGCCGTAATAGAATTTTCCCGTCTTGGTGCGCAGTTTTTTGGTGGGTTTGCCGCAGACGGGGCAGGTGCCCTCGAACACGTCCTCCGCCGGCTTTTCGCCGTAAGGAAGGGTGGAACGGCAGGTGGGATAGTTGGGGCAGGCAAGGAATTTGCCGTACCTGCCGCTCTTGACCACCATCATCGCGCCGCACTTGGGGCAGGGTGTATCGGTGATCTCCGCCTTTCCCTCGCTGATGATATTGGAGCAGGCGGGATAGCCCGAACACGCAAGATAGGTGCCGTACTTGCCCGTCTTTCTGACCATGGGCGAGCCGCACTTGGGGCAGCGGATGTCCGTCTCTTCATCGCCGTCCGTCTTGGCAAAGCGCAGCTGTTTTTCAAAGGGCGGATAGAAGTCGGCAATGACGGCATGCCAGTCTTTGCCGCCCTCCTCGATCTCGTCGAGCTTGGTCTCCATATCCGCGGTGAAGCCGACGTCCATGACGTCTGGGAAATATTTGACGAGCAAGTCGGTGATGCGGTATGCGACCTCGGTGGGCTTCATGTACTTGCCCTCTTTTTCCACATACTTGCGTTTGCCGAGCACGGAGATGATGGTCGCATAGGTGGAGGGGCGGCCGATGCCCTTGTCCTCCATCGCCTTGACGAGGGAGGCGTCCGTGTAGCGCACGGGCGGTTTGGTGAACTTCTGTTCCGGTTTCACGCCGTTGCACAGCAGCGCGTCGCCCTCCGCCACGGGGGGCAGAAGCCCCTTGCCGCTCTCTTCCTCATCCGCAGCCTTGCTCTCCTGCCAGACGGCGGTATAACCCGCAAATTTGAGCGCCTTTCCGCTCGCCTTCAGGCCGTAATCGCCGTTCGCGATCTCCACCTGCATGGAGTCGTACTGCGCCTCCGCCATCTGCGAAGCGATGAAGCGCTCGTAGATGAGCTTGTACACGTTGAAGTGTTTTCTGTCGAGCAGTTTCTTCACCGACTCCGGCGTGCGGGAAAGATCGATGGGCCGGATCGCCTCGTGCGCGTCCTGCGCGCCCTTCTTGGAAGCGTAGAAATTGGGCTTTGCCGGAAGATACTCCTTGCCGTAATTTTCTTCGATATACTGCCGCGCCGCCGCCTGCGCGTCCGCAGACACGCGGGTGGAGTCGGTACGGATATAGGTGACGAAGGCAACGTGCCCCATGCCCTCGACGTCAACGCCCTCATACAGGTGCTGCGCCATGAGCATGGTCTCGGGCGCGGTCATGCCCAGCTTGTTGGAGGCGTCCTGCTGCAGCGTGCTGGTGGTGAAGGGCGCGGGCGCGTGCGATCTGGTCACGCTGCGCTTGACGCTTGCGACCAAATACTGTCCCGCAGCGAGTGCGGCGAGCGCGGCGTCTGCCTGCTCGCGGCTGCCGATCTTGCACTTCTTGCCCTTATATTTTTCCAGCGCCGCCCGGAAGGGAGAATACTTCTTCTGCCCGTCTTGCAGCTCCGCCGTGATCGTCCAGTACTCTTCCGGTTTGAACGCCTGGATCTCGCGCTCGCGCTCCACGACGAGGCGCAGCGCCACCGACTGCACCCTGCCCGCCGAGAGACCGTTGCCGATCTTGTCGTTCAGAAGGGGGGAGAGCTTGTACCCCACCAGGCGGTCGAGCACGCGGCGCGCCTGCTGCGCGTCCACAAGGTTGTAGTCGATGGTACGCGGGGAAGCAAGGGCGCGTTCCACCGCTTTGGGAGAGATCTCGTTGAATTCGATGCGGTTTTTCCCGTCGGCGGGAAGCCCCAGCACCGTCTGCAGATGCCAGCTGATCGCCTCGCCTTCGCGGTCGGGGTCGGTGGCAAGATACACTTTGCCCGCCTTTTTCGCCTCCTCCGAAAGGCGGTGGATGACCGCCTCCTTGCCGGGGGAATTGACATAGCGCGGCTCGTAATTTTTATCGGTGGCAACGCCCAGCTGCTTTTGCGGAAGATCGCGGATATGGCCGCCCGAAGCGTCCACCTGGTATTTTCCCTTGAGATAGCGTGCGATCGTTTTCGCCTTGCTGGGCGATTCGACGATGATGAGATCCATATAACTCCTTCTCGGACATGACGTCCGCAATTATCATTTCTGAAGCGGGGCGTACCTGTTGCCGCCCGCGCGCACCGCAAGCCCCTTGAGCTCGAGGGAGGCAAGCGTTGCCTGCGCCTCCCAGACGGGCACGCCCGCCCTTTGCGCAAGCAGTGCCGCGTGTTCCTCGCCCGAAAGGCGCAGCACGTCCAGCATTTTCTGCTCATCAGCGGTCAGCTCGGCGGGATGCCCGCCGTCCGCCTGCATGCCGAACGCCGATAAGATATCTTCCGCGCCCGTGCACAAAAAGGCACCCTGTTTGATGAGTTCGTTGCAGCCCACGCCCTGTGCCGCGCCCGCATTGTGGGGCAGCGCGAACACCTCGCGCCCGTAGGCGAGCGCGCGGTCCGCCGTGATGAGCGTGCCGCTCTTTTGCCCCGCGGCAAGCACGAGAACGCCCTGCGAGAGCCCCGCAAGCACACGGTTGCGCGCATGGAAGGAAAACTTCTGCGCCCGCATGCCCGGCGGAAATTCGCTCACGAGCAGCCCCTTTTTTGCGATCTCCCGTTTCAGGGAAGCGTGCGAGGCGGGATAGTCCACGTCCAGCCCGCAGGGAAGCACGCAGATGAGATTGCCCGAGGGCAGCGCCCCGTCGATGGCGGCGCGGTCGCCCCCTTCCGCAATGCCCGTGACAACGGCAAAGCGCTGCGAGAGCGCCGCGGAGATCGCTTTCCCCGTCGCCTGTGCCCATGCGGGCAGGACGCGCGCGCCGACAATGCAGAACTTACGCGCGCAGAGCAGTTCCCTGCGCCCCGCGCAGAAGAGGGCAAGCGGCGGATCGGGGATGGCGCGCAGTTCCCGCGGATAGTCGGCATCCGCAAGCGTGACGGCATACCCGCCTCCCCTTGCAAGGCGGGCAAGAAAATCCTCCGCCTCCGCCTCGGGGGCAATATGCTCGTCTTTATATACACGGTTTTTCCCCGTTTGTATCAGCGCCGCGCAAATTTTTTCCAGGTCGGCGGACGGAAGTCCGTATGCGCATACGCGTGCAATATCGGCGCGGGAACGCTCGTCCTGCTCGGCGCATGCGGCAAGCCAGACGAGGAGTTTGCCCGCCCGCGAACAGCGCTGCGTCATTCCAGACTGTCCCCCAGGCGATAGGATACTGCCTCATACACATGTGCGGGCAGGATCTCCTCGCATGCGGCAAGATCCGCAATGGTGCGTGCAACCTTTAAGATGCGCGAACGGGCACGCGCGGAAAGCTTCATGCGCTCGAACGCCGCGCGCAGGATCCCCTCCCCCTCCGCGCTCAAGCGGCAGAACGAGGCGAGCTCGCGCTCCCCCATCTCGGCATTGGTGCGGATGCCGTCCCCTTCGAAGCGGACGTTCTGAATGGAACGCGCCACGTTGACGCGCTCGCGCACGGCCGCCGAGTCCTCCTGCTGCTGCGCGGAAGTGAGCGCGTCGTAGGGGACGTTGTCCACTTCCACCTGCAGATCGATGCGGTCGAGCAGAGGCCCGGAGATCTTTTTGCGGTAGCGCCTGATCTCGGCGGGCGAACAGGTGCACACCTTGTCCGCCGAGCCGTAGTTGCCGCAGGGGCAGGGATTCATGCTGGCGCAGAGCATGAAGCGCGCAGGGAAGGTAAACGTGCCGCCCGCCCGCGATACGGTGATCCTGCCGTCCTCGAGGGGCTGGCGCAGCGCCTCGAGCGTGGAGCGCTTGTATTCGGGCAGCTCATCCAGAAAGAGCACACCGCCGTGCGCGAGGGAGATCTCGCCCGGGCGCACGATGCGATTTCCCCCGCCGCACATGGCGACGGTGGTCGCCGTGTGATGGGGCGTGCGGAAGGGCCGCTCGGAGACGATGCCCTCCTCCCCCAGCGTGCCCGCCACCGAATGGATCTTGGTGATCTCGAGCGCCTCTTCAAAGGAGAGGTCGGGCATGACGGTGGGCAGGCACCTTGCAAGCATGGTCTTGCCCGTTCCCGGCGGCCCCACAAGAAGCAGATTGTGCCCGCCCGCGACCGCGATCTCCAGTGCGCGGCGCGCAACGGGCTGTCCTTTGACATATTTCAGATCGGCGCCCCTATGCGCATGCGCGCGGGGCACGAACTCCGCCGCCGCCACGGGGGCGATGTTCGCACTGCCCGTCAGAAAGGCGACTGCTTCGGCAAGGGTGCGCACGGGATAGATGTGCGCGCCGCCCAGGTACGCCGCCTCCTTCGCGTTGCCCGCGGGGATGACGAAGCGGGTATAGCCGTTCGCCTTTGCCGAAATGAGGATGGGCAGCAGCCCCGCAATGGGACGCACCGCCCCGTCGAGCGCGAGCTCGCCCAGAAACACGGTGTCCTGCGTGCGCGCACCGACGAGCTGTTCGCTCGCCTTCAGAAGGCTGATCGCCACGGCAAGGTCAAATGCGGCGCCCTCCTTTCTGATATCGGCGGGCGCGAAGTTGACGGTGATCTTGCCCAGCGGAAAGAGCAGGGCGCTGTTCTTGATGGCGGAGCGCACGCGCTCCTTGGATTCCTTGACCGCCGCGTCGGGCAGCCCCACCATCTCATAGGCGGGGATCCCCTTGGCGACGTCCGTTTCCACCTCGACGGGCACCCCTTCCAGCCCCTGCAGGGCGTAGCAGACGATTTTTGCGATCATATTCCCCCTCTCATTCCGTCATATCATCCGAAGATCGCGGCGATCAGACCCGACGCCACGGGAAGCCCCGCCGCGAACACAAAGTAGACGATGAACATGGCAGCGAGCAGGCCGAAGCCCACCCATGCCGCCGCGCGGCACGCCCTGCCCGTGCTCCCTTCCCGGGCGGTGAAGGAAGCGACGGCATCGGCAGCCGCCATGAACGCAAAGAGCCATGCAAGCAGCACGAACAATGCGGCGTCGGGCGCGAACGATGCCGTGATGAGCGCGAGCGCCAGTCCCGCAAAGGGAATGAGCGTTCTGCGCAGCAGCGCTCTCTCGCGCTTGCCCCATTCCTTCGCGCCGATGAGCCGGACGGCATTGTACACCAGGAACGCGAGCCCCGCGAGCGCCGCAAGAATGGCAACGGGATTCATGAACGCACCGTAGACGGTGGAGAACGCGGCGCCGTCCGTGCGCGCAATGGTATAAAAGATATTCCACGCACTCGCCCCGGCGGCAGAAGCGTTGCTTCCCGCAAATCCGCCCGCAAAGGACTTCCACGCAAGCCAGAAGATATTGACGGTGGGCGAAGCGGGGTCGTTGTACATTTTGATATAAGGGTAATAGAGCGGGATGGCGAACAGCAGCGCGCAGACGAGAGCGCCCAGCACGAGCGAGCAGCAGAACGTCACGCAGGCGATCGCCGTCTTGTTGCGGTATTCGCGCGCGATGCGCGCCACCTTCTGCTTTGCCGGCGAGAGCGGCGCATGCGCTTCCCCTTCGCCCGCCGGTGCAGGCGCGGGTGCGGAAGGCGCCTCCGCTTCGGCAATGGCAAGATCGAGATGATAGCGGCGGGCACGGCGCTGACGCACGACGCCCGCGGCAAACAGCGCCGCGACCCCGGCTACGGGCACCAGGAAGGCGCCGTGCACCAGGATAGCGAATGCGCCGGAAAGCCCGGAAATGAGCAACGGCAGCGCGGAAAGGAAATTCGCCTTCTGCATGCCGGAAGCATAGAAGCGATGGCACATATCGAGCGAGAGCAGGAAGAAGAACACGCCGATCATGAGCGGCGTACCCAGCCCGCCGAGCGCCAGCGTCGCGCTTGCGAGCGCGAACAGCACGGCAAACACAAGGCCCGCCCTGTCGCTCTTTGCAAGGCGTCTGACAAAGAGCGCGCCGATGAGCAGCGCCCCCGCCGCACAGAGCATGGGGAAGAAGCGCAGCCCGAAGGGACTGTTGCCGAAGATGAGCGTTCCGAATGCAAGCAGATCCTCACCCAGCACGCCGTACACGCGCTCCCCTTCATAGATATTGCCTTCGCCGTAATTGCCGCCTTCCCGCATTTCGGCGATCGTCATCAGCGAGATCGCCTCCTGTCCGGTCACACGGTTGAAGCGGCTCGTATCGACGGAGGGGATATACTGACTGTCGATGAGCGCCCCGGCGCGCGCGGCGGATTCGTCCGCCGTCTCGCCGACCAGTTGCGTCGCCGAGTACACGGTCGCGGGAACGACGTAATATTCCCCCGTCCCTTCGGCGGTGGAAGTGTTGGTCGCAATACGTTCGCCCACAAATACGACCTCATTGATCCGGACGTTGCACGAGAGCGCCGTCAGCCTGACGTAAGGATAGGTAGTGACCAGCCAGCCCGTCTCGGGCGCGCCCATCTCCACCCAGTTGTAGTACACATCGGTGCGCAGCGTCTCCCCTTCCTGCGCATCCCCGGCGGAAAAATTGGAAAATTCCAGATCGAGACGGCGCCCGGAAGAAGAACTTGCCGTCGTCGTAGGGCCGGAGACCACCTCGGCGCGCAGCGTCACGCCTTCGCCGACGGCAGTATATGCCGCGCCGACGTTGACATAGACGTGCCGCAGGCGCAGATAGACCGTGGAAGTCGAGCCGTCCTCATCCGTCACCGTCGGATTCGCCATATGGAAGACGACGGAGGGCGTCTCCGCGTCGCCCGAGCCCTTGGTCTTGAGTTCAAAGCTCTCGCCCGTGCCGCGGAAAGAGCCGAGCACGCACAGTCCGATGCACAGAAAAATGAGCGCAACGGCATAGATGAGCCGCAGCGCGAGGGAGCTTTGTTTGCGTTTGTTTGTGTTTGCCATAGTAAGTTCCTGCCAGGTATTCCCTATTATATTGTAAATTCTATTCTAACCGATAACGCGGCGATTGTAAACGGTTTTCAAAGCGAATTTTTTAAAAACCGAAATTTTTTGTGCGCTTATGGGGCGCGCAACGCCCTTCCGGCAGACAACGAAGGCGCGTGGAAAGCGCCCCGCCGCAAAGAAAAACCGACCCGCTTCTGACTTTAAGCGGACCGGTCCTTCCGATCTTGTGCGTATTACTTCTTTTCCTTGATCTTGGCGGCCTTCCCCGTAAGCCCGCGCAGATAATACAGCTTTGCGCGGCGGACTTTGCCTGCGCGCACGACGTTGACGTACGCGACTCTGGGGGAATGCAGGGGGAAGCAGCGCTCCACGCCTACGCCGAAGGAAAGGCGGCGCACCGTAAACGTTTCGCGGATCCCGCCGTTCTTCTTGGCGATGACCACGCCTTCGAAGTTCTGGATACGCTCTTTGCCGCCCTCGATGATGCGATAGCCGACCTTGACGGTGTCGCCCACATTGAATTGGGGCACGTTCTCCTTCATGTTCTCGGCTTCGATCTGCTCGATGAGTCCCATTCCGACTTACCTCCTGTTTTACGCGACGTTCATTCCCGCTGCGCGGCAGAGGAACGCCCGAAGTCACCTGCTAATTATAGCGGATACGCACAAAAAAATCAACTCATTTTACGCGCTTTTTGCAAAAAAATCACGGCTGCGGCGCCTCTTCTGCGGCAGAGGAGCCCTCCTCGCGCCTGACCTGCACCCTGCCCTGCACGCAGGCATAACTGTCGCGGCGCAGCAGTTTTCTGGTAAGCAGCGCGCCGTCCGCAGAATAGACGAGAAGGTAACATTCGCTGCGCATGCCCTGCTTTTCCGCGCGCAGCGTTTTATCTTCCTCCCCCTCCACGACCTCGGCGGGCGGCGGGGAGATATACTCCAGCACGCGGCTCTCGGGCCGGTATATGTTTCCGTCCGGCATGCCGTACACTTCAAAGCGGACGTAGCCTTCTCCGGTGCTGCCCAAAAGATAGACGGGAAATTCATACGGATTGGTAAATTTCAGATCGCTGTAGCGGGAGACCATCGCATCCTGCGAGGGCGGCACATACCCCACCGAGAGGGAATGGGGGCGGCTCTCCACGATCTCCAGTCCGGCGCGCAGCGCTGCGCCCATAAGGGTGGTGGAAGCCTGGCAGACGCCCCCGCCCGTGCCCTCCACAAATTCGCCCGCGACGATAACGGGCGCGTCGAGGAAGCCGTTCTCCCGCGTGCGCAGCCCCACCACTTCGTTGAAGGAAAAGGTCTCCCCCGGCTCGAGAACGCTGCCCGCGACGCGCTCGCACGCAAGCGAAATATTGTGTACGCGCGCCGTACGGCTGCCGTCGAACTTCGTTGAAAAAGAGGAGAGCTTCTGCGTGCGCTGCCGGAGCATTTTCACGGTGACGGCGGGCTGCCATGTGCGGGTGACGAGGCTTGCCTCGCTCCCGCCCTGTCCGAGCGCGCCGAAAAGGGCGGCGAGGGACGCCGCATAGTCGCACATGCGGCCGGGGCGTTCGGGCGTATAAGTAAACCCTTTCCGGGTAAAACTCATGGCGGCGTCCTGCGGCAAAAGTATGTTTTTTTCGCATACGTCCGCAAGAAACCTCTCCGCATCGACGAGCTCCCGCCGCACGGTGGCGGCGTGTTCCTCGCCCTTGCGCGCGCGGCGCAGGATCCCGTCCAGGTCGTCCGCATACACGATATCGGGCACCTCGTCGCCCATGGGCGCATGCAGCACAAAGGGCGTGCGTTCAAGCTGTGCGCGCACGGCAAGCGCAGCCTCGGAATAAGTCATGCCGCCCACCGGCACGCCGTTGACGACCACCCCCTTTCTCACGCGTGCCGCCCAGCCGCCCAGAAAAAAAACGCTCCCCGCAAGAAGGAGCGCGCTCACACAGCACAAAATTTTTTTCATCTGCTCCCCTCGAGGCGGGAAAACACGGCAAGGAGTTCCTCCGACGGCTGAAAGGGCGGCAGTCCGATCTCCCGCCTTCTGCCCTCCGCATGGAAGTCCGAGCCGCCCGTCATCAGCAGCGAACGGCTGCGCGCATATGCCTTAAACGCTTCCGCCTCAGTGAAAGTATGGTCGGAATGGATACATTCTATCCCGTCCAGCCCCGCATCGACCAATTCGTCCATCATGGCGCGCCGCCTGTCCTCGTCGAAGGGGATGCGCCCGGGGTGTGCAAGCGAGGCAATTCCCCCCGAGGCGTGGATGACTTCGAGCGCGTCGAAGGGCGTGGGACGGCAGAGCGCGGAGCAGCAGGGGCACCCGGGCGCAAACTCACGCAGGTACAGCTCCCCCTTTTTGACGCCCAGCTTCTGCGCAAACGCCGAAACGACGTGCATCGTGTGCAGCGGCGCGCTCTTTTTGGGGTGCAGGCGCTCGGCGTCTTCCAGCGTGACGCAAAGGCCGAATCGCTCGTTCCCCTTTTTTATCATGTCACGGGCACGCACCACGGCGCCCTCCATGCGCGCCTGCAAAAATTCCCTGTACGCCGCACACGGCTTGCAGCCGTAGCCCAGAACGTGCACGCGCGCCTCCTCCACATAGGAAGAGACCTCCCAGCCCGCGATATAGGCGAGCCCTTCCTCCCGTGCCGCCGCCCGCTTTTCCTCCAGTCCTTCCAGACTGTCGTGGTCGGTCATGGAGATGAGCTCCATGCCCGCCTGCGCGGCGCGCCGCGCGATCTCCTGCGGGGTGTACTTTCCATCCGAATAGTAAGTGTGGATGTGCAGATCTGCTCTCATCGGACGATCTTTCCCTCCCGGATCCTGATCTTGTTGCGCTCCGCGCCGTAGAGCACGCGCTCGGCGTGCGTGCAGGTGAGGATGCACTGGATGTCCCTGACGCGCTCGAGCAGCTTTTTGCGGCGGGGAAGGTCGAGCTCGCTCATCACGTCGTCCAGGATGAGCACGGGCGCCTCGCCTGCGAGCTCGCGGAAGATCTGCGTTTCGGCGAGCTTCATCGAGAGCGCCGCCGTGCGCGCCTGTCCCTGCGAGCTGTATCCGCGCGCATCCGCACCGTTGATGGAAATTCTGATATCGTCGCGGTGCGGCCCCACCGAAGTGAAGCCCAGCCGCATGTCCCGCTCGCGCGAGGAAGCGAACTGGCGCAGAAGTTTTTCGGCGATCTCGTCCTCATTTTCCGGATACGTCCCGTCCATTTCGAGCGAAAGCTCCTCGGCGCCGTCCGTGAGGAAGGCGTGGGCGTCGCGTGCGAGCGGAGAGAGCCGCGCAAGGTAGCGGCGGCGGTGGCGGACGATGCGCGCCGCATACGAGGCGAGCTGTTCGTCCCACACGGGCAGCGTTTCGGACACGAGGGAAAGGTCGTGCTCCTTCAAAAGGTTGTTGCGCTGGTCGAGGATGCGCTGGTAGCGCGTGAGCGCCGTGCAGTACTCGCGCGACGTCTGCGAGATGGACAGATTGAGGAAGCGCCGCCGCTCGTCCGGGCCGTCCTGGATGAGGCGCAGCTCGCCGGGCGAGAAAAAGACGCTGTTCATATTGCCCACAAAGTCCGCCGCACGCGTCACCTTGTTGCCGTTGACAAAGAGCTCGCGCTTGTTTTCGAAGATGGCGGCCTCCAGCTGCACGATGCCGAAGCGGGTGCGCACACGCGCCGTGATGTGCGCCGAAGGCGCGCCGCGGCGGATGAGCTGGCGGTCATGGCGGATGCGCAAGGACGCGCCCGTGCAAAGATAAAAGACCGCCTCCGCACAGTTGGTCTTGCCCTGCGCGTTGCGCCCCGTGAGCACGTTGAGCCCTTCTTCGAACGTGAAGCGCTCCTCCTCATAATTCCTGAAATTGTGCAGCGTCAAATTTTCGATGACCATGCTTCTTTTTTTGCGAAAACGCTTTCTTTTTGCGGGATTTTGTACTATAATAGAGCTACTCACGCAAATCTTTGAGCAAAGGCTCAAATCTTTGCCGTGATTTGAAGGAAAACGCCGCCGCGACAAGACTGCGGCTCGTTTTCCTCTGTGCAGGGGATATCAGGGCTTACAATGATAGCCCCCCCTGCACATTCACCTTTCCCCATAAGCTGCATGAGCAGCAAATTGAGTCCCGCTGCGCAGGGCAACCCTGCTTGCGGCATAGTTTTAAGCAAGGGCGGCTTTACCATGCCGCAAAAGCCGCGTGAACGGCAAACAGCGGCGCAAAGATACCCTTTTATTATATCAAATTTTACGAAAAAAGGCAAAGCGTTTGCGAGGGAAAAAATGGCAGGACAATTCGACTTTTTATGGAACACCATCCGCGAGCGGGCAAAGGCGCTCGTCAACCCCATCTCTTACAGCACGTTCATTGAAAATCTCGTGCCTGTGGACGTGGTCAACCGCAAGATCGTCCTGCAGGCGGAGAGCGAGCTTGCCGCCCTCACCATCACCAAAAATCACATGGAAAAGCTGCGCGAGGCGGTCGTTTCGGCGGACGTGGGGCTGACCGGCGCCATCATCGTGGTGGAGGGCAGCGAGGAGTATTCGCTGCGCGAGACGCCCGACGTCACCGAGGAAAATACCGTTGCGCTCGACGCGCGCTATACCTTCGATTCCTTTGTGGTGGGCTCCTCCAACAAGTTTGTGTTCGCGGCGGCGAAATCGGTGGCGGAGGCGCCCGGCGAAAACTTCAATCCCCTCTACATTTACGGCGGGACGGGGCTGGGCAAGACGCACCTGATGCAGGCGATCGCCAACGATATTTCCCAGAAAAAGCCGTCGCTGAAGGTCATCTACACGACGAGCGAAAAGTTCCTCAACGAATATGTGGACAGCATGTATGCCAAGAAGGGCGCCGCGCGCGAGGGCGAAACACGCTTCCGCAACCGCTACCGCAACGTCGACGTGCTGCTCATCGACGATATCCAGTTCTGGGCGGGCAAGTACGGCGTGCAGGAGGCATTTTTCCACGCCTTCAACGAGCTGTTCTCGCAGCACAAACAGATCGTCATCTCGTCCGACTGTCCCGCGAAGGAGCTTACGACGCTCGAAGAGCGCCTGCGCACCCGCTTCGAGGGCGGCCTCATCGCCGACATCCAGCCGCCGGACATGGAGACCAAGATCGCCATCTTAAAGCGCAAGGCGCTGGAGAAAAAGTACGTTGTTCCCGACGACGTGCTCGCCTTTCTGGTCAAAAATTCGGACAATAACGTGCGCACGCTGGAGGGACGGCTGAACACCGTCATCTTCGCGAGCAAGCTGCATGAAGAGCCCATCTCCCTAAAGCTTGCCGCAAGCGCGCTGCAGGAGGCGATCGGCAGCGCGGACGAACAGGAGGAGGTCACCCCGGACGCCATCATCCGCGCCACCTGCGCCTATTTCAACACCACGCGCGAGGATCTTTTGGGCAAGAACAAGCGGCAGGAGATCGTGCGGGCAAGGCAGGTGTGCACCTATCTGATGTGCGACATGCTCGCCCTGCCCCTCGTCACCGTGGGCAAACTCATGGGCGGACGCGATCACTCCACCGTCATCTACGCGCGCGACAAGATCGCCGAACTCATGCGCGTGAACGACAAGGTGGCAAAAGACGTGAACGACGTCAAAAGCGCGGTTTTGAAGCAGTGAAAGAGTTCACGAATTTCTCCGAGCAAAGGCTCGGATAAATTCCGTGAGGGGGAAAGACAACTTGGGCAGGGCACGCCCTGCGGGCTGACACTGCCCCGTTTTCTTTCTTTGCGCGATTTTAAGGGCTTACAAATTTTAGCTCGCGCAAAT
>CAJFNH010000023.1 GCA_904394195.1 Candidatus Gallimonas caecicola | reverse complement strand
TAAATGCCTCGAACGCCTCGGTCAGCGTATCCACGGCATAGGTGATCAGTTTGCCCACTTCCTGGTAGAGATGACCGAGCGCAACGGAGGGCTGGCGCAGCAGGCGCTCGTCCAGATCGAGGAGCGCCCCCGCCTCCTCTTTCCTTGCGGCGCCCTTTTTATCGCGCACGAGAAGATTGGCAAGTTTTACAAACCCCTTGGCAAAGGGCAGGAATATGCAGGTACACGTCACGTTAAACAGCGTGTGGAAGAAGGCGATCTGGAACTGATGATTCCCGGGAAAGATTTTTTCAAGAACCGTCTCGGAAAAAGAGGTATCAAAGGGCTGCCAGCACAGAAGGAATATGGTGAAGATGATGGCGCCGAAGCAGTTGAACAGAAGATGGATGACGGCAGCGCGGCGGGCGTTGGCATTCGCCCCGATGGAGGAGAGAAGCGCCGTCACGCAGGTGCCGATATTGGAGCCGATGAC
Organism: Candidatus Gallimonas caecicola; assembly: GCA_904394195.1. Classification (GTDB taxonomy): domain Bacteria; phylum Bacillota; class Clostridia; order Christensenellales; family Borkfalkiaceae; genus Gallimonas; species Gallimonas caecicola. The sequence continues at coordinate 13,243 of CAJFNH010000023.1, read as the reverse complement.
TACATAATATACACCGTCTCCCGTTCCGCCGATGAGCACGCCGCTCGTAGCAAGAACAACGACGATACTCGTCACTGCGGAAGAGGACTGTATCACCCCTGTGGCAACGATTCCGATGAGAAGCAACAGGAAGGGATTTTTGACCACGGAGAGAGCATCGCGGATCACATTCAGAATGTCGGGATTGTCCATGGAATCGGACATGACCTTCAGTCCTACGAAGATCAGACCCAACCCGGCGAGTACATTGCCGACCACCTTCGCTTTCTCATTCTTGGCGAACATCGTCATAAAGACGCCGACTACGGCAAGGATCAACAAAAATGCCGAGACGTCCAGACTGCCCAGCGAGGCGATCCATGCCGTGATGGTGGTACCGATATTGGCGCCCATGATAACGGCGGTCGCCTGAAAGAGCGTCATGATGCCCGCATTGACGAGACCGACGACCATGACCGTTGTTGCCGATGAACTTTGAATGATCATTGTCGTGGCAGCGCCGATACCAACGCCCGCAATACGGTTGTTCGCCGTCTTGTTGAGCATGCTCTTGAGCCTGCCGTGCGCCAGACGGGACATGCTGTCCGACATCATCTCCATGCCGATCAGAAACGCACCAAGTCCTCCGCACAACTCGAGTATGAGATAGACGTATTCCATAAACCCTCTTCCCAACGTAAGATCCGCAAACACGGACAAGACCATTATACAGGGAAGAGAGAGGTTTGTCACCTGATTTTCATGATGTTGAAAAAACTTTTTTATACGGAAAACAGGGGACCGAAACCGCTCCCCTATGGCTCGTCTTCCGCGCGGGCTTACTGATATTCCTTATGCACGCCCGTGACCAGATATTTTGCCCACTCGCTGACGTTTACGGCGTAGTCGCCGATCTTTTCAAGGTATTTCGCAATCATCAGAAGCTGCACCGCCTGATCGGCGACGCTCGCGTCGCCCGCAATGCGGTCGATGAGCTCCTGCTTGACCTCGTTGAACAGCGTGTCCATCTCGTCGTCGGCATGGATGACCATATCCGCGCCGCCCACGCTCTCGTTGAGGAACGCCTCTACGCTCTGGTGGATCATCGCCACGGCAAGATCGCCCATGCGGCCGATGTGCTCGGGCTCCTTGAACAGTTTATCATCGGGGAAGGAGCGCACGATCTCACCGATGTCCGCAGCCTGATCGCCGATGCGCTCGACGTCCGTGATGACCTTGAGCGCCGTCGTCACCTTGACAAGGTCCTTCGCGACGGGCTGCTGCTTTAAAAGAATGCGCATGCACTTCTTTTCGATCTCGATCTCCAGATCGTCCACTTCTCTGTCCGTCTCCGCAACGGAAGCGCCGAGCGTCCTGTCCAGCGTCTTTAACGAGGCGACGGCGTCGCCGATCATCTGCTCGGTGATATTGCACATGCGCACGAGGGTATCGTGAAGATCTGCAAGTTCTTCGTCAAAATATTTTCTGGGTGCCATAAAATACTCCTGTTATATTGGCAAAAATCAAGAAATGCGGTAAAAATGCCATCGGCATGGCAGAGCGCCGCCCGTCCTGCCGCCCCATTCCCCCTGTATCCCCCCTTCCCGTTGGGAAGATGGGACAAAACAGGAAGGTATTCCCACCCCCTTGACACTTGTTTTAAGGGGGGTGTCAAATGTGACGGGGGGATTTGCCCCCCTTTAACGCCCGAAGGGCTTTAAGGGGGGTGTCACAAAGTGACGGGGGGATTTGCCCCCTTTAACGCCCGAAGGGCTTTAAGGGGGGTGTCACAAAGTGACGGGGGGATCATCAACCGAAGCGCCCGGTGATGTAGCGCTCCGTTTCTGGGTGTTTGGGCTCGGAGAACACCTGCTCGGTGTCCCCCATCTCGATCATCTCGCCCAGCAGGAAGAACGCCGTCTTATCCGAAATACGCGCCGCCTGCTGCATGTTGTGCGTGACCATGACGATGGTGACGTCGTTCTTGAGCTCCTCGCACAGCTCCTCGATCTTGCCCGTGGAGATGGGGTCGAGCGCGGAAGTGGGCTCGTCCATCAGAAGGATCTGCGGGCCGACCGCCAGCGCGCGTGCGATGCAAAGGCGCTGCTGCTGCCCGCCCGAGAGTCCCAGTGCCGACTTGTTGAGGCGGTCTTTGAGCTCATCCCACATGGCGGCCTGCTTTAAGGAGCGCTCCACGATCTCGTCCAGCTCCCCCTTCTTGCGGATGCCGAAGGTGCGGGGACCGTAAGCGATATTGTCGTACACGCTCATCGGGAAGGGATTGGGCTTCTGAAACACCATGCCCACGTTCTTGCGCAGCGCCGAAAGGTCGATGCCCTTCTGGTAGATATCCACGCCGCCGATCTCGATCTTTCCGACCACGCGGCAGCCCTCCACAAGATCGTTCATGCGGTTGAGCGTCTTGATGAGGGTGGACTTGCCGCAGCCCGAAGGACCGATCATCGCCGTGATCTGGTACTTGGGCATCTTCATGTTGATCTTTTTGAGCGCCTGGAACTCGCCGTAAAAGAGGTCGACATCCTTGATGGTGATGGCGTTCTCGCCCGAAAAATCGAAAATGTCCAGGGTGACAGGCTTCTTTTCCTTTTTCTGCTTTTTCTGCTCGGTCTCCCCCGCGGCATCCTCCGTCGGGGCAACGGCATCTTTCTTTTTAAACAAATTCATGATTTTTCCTTATCTCTTTTTCTTGACGCGCTTCTGAATGAAGTAGACGATGAGGTTGAGCACAAAGGTGATGACGAGCAACACAAACGCCGTCCCATACGCCTCATCAAAGGCAAGCCCTTCTGCGAAGAACGAGTACATGAACACGGTCAGCGTGCTGCCCATGTTGGTGGGATCGAGCGCGCTCGACACCGACGAACTTGCAACTGCGATCATGCCCGACGTGTAGATGAGCGCCGCCGATTCGCTGACGATGCGCCCCACGGAGAGCACGATCGCCGTGGCAATGCCGGGGAACGCAGAAGGCAGAACAACTTTGAAGATCGTCCGGATCTTGCTTGCACCCAGCCCGTAGCTCGCCTCACGCAGCTCCATGGGAACGGCGCGCAGCGCCTCCTCCGTCGAGCGGATAATGGTGGGCAGAATGACGAGCACCATCGTAAACGAGCCTGCAAACACATTGCTCCCGAAGATCTGCACGAAGAACAGATAGCCGAACAGACCAAAGACGATGGACGGCACGCCGGAGAGCGTATCGATGAAGGTACGGATGACCTTGACGAACTTGCTGCCCGGCTTTGCGTACTCATTGAGGAAGATGGCAGCGCCGATGCCCAGAGGCAGAGCAATGAGGAGCGTAAAGATGATGATATAGAACGTCGTCAGGAAGGCGGGCGCAAGGGAATGGCCGTCGTAGCTGTCACCGCCAAAGAGGAAATTCCAGCTGATATTGGGGATGCCGTTGATGCAGATGAACAGGATGACCGCCGCAAGCGCAATGACCACGACCGCCGCGCATATCATCCCGAAATATTTGAGGATCTCGGGAATGAGCCCCCTCTTGCGGTAGACGACCTTCCCGGCTTCATCGCCCTGAAGCACCTTGGTCCCCTTCTTGCCCTTGAACTCCTTGGGAACAAAATTGACGGAGAGCGTGATGAGCAGGACAAGGATAAGCAACACAAAACCGGTCGCCATGAGCGCCGATTCGTGCAGCGAGCCCGGAACGACCTCGCCCATTTCCGCGTTGATCTTGACCGTAAGCGGACAAATGGGCGTAAAAATTCCGACAGGGAAATTTACCGATCCGCCCGAGACCATCTGCACCGCCATCGTCTCGCCCATCGCTCTGCCGATGCCCAGGATGAGCGCCGAGATGATGCCCGAACGCGCAGCGGGGAACACCACGCGGAACACCGCCTGCGCCTTGGTGTTGCCCATGGCGAGCGCGCCTTCGAAGTACTGCGCAGGCACCGCCTCCAGCGCATTCTTGGTGAGCGATGTGATGGTCGGAATGATCATGATGGAAAGCACGATGCACGTTGCAAGCACGCCGAAGCCGCGATGCATCGGGTCCATCTGAACCAATCCGCCCTGCACGAGCACGATGATGCCGAAGTAGCCGTAAATAACGGACGGAATGCCGGCGAGCAGCTTGATGATCTGATCGAAGATGGTGCGCAGGTTGATCTTCCTCAGCCACGAATTCATCCATGCGACAAAATTTTGCATGGACTTGTTTTTCCCTCTATAGCGGATATGCAGCTTATCGGGACACCAGAACACCATGAATATCGCGGTGAATATGCCGATGATTCCGCCGAGAATGACGGCGAGAACGGTGACGACAAGCGTGCTGCACAGCATAGCGAGAATGCCGTATGTGTCGTTGATGTGATTCCACCGTGTGCCGAACAGAAACTGGAAGAAACCCACCTCGCGGAACGCGGGGATGGATGCGGCGAGAATATAGCAAATGATGCCGAATACGGCAAATATGGACAGACATGCACAGACGATAAATAAAATTTTCGCCGAAGTATCCTTTGCTTTTGTTGATGATACCTTTGTCATGAACATCTCCCGAGAAAGGCATTACCGCCGTCTTTCGGCGGCGGAATCCTTCTTCTCTTACGACCTTGCGGTCGGATCATCCCTGATTATGCGCATTCGATCGGGGTGCCGTAAGCAAACAGATCGAAGAGCTGCTGGAAGGTGACGTTCGTGAGCGGGCTGTCCTTATGAACGATGACAGCGATCCCGTCGATCGCGATCTGCGTGACTTCGTAATTGAGTTCATCGCCCTTTGCAGCTCTCGAGATCATCCCGAAATCGGCTGTACCGGCCTCAACACGCGCAAGCGCTTCGCCCGATCCGCCGCCGCCCCAGGTGATCTCGGTGCCGGGATTTTCAGCCATGTACGCCTTTGCAAGCTCCTCGATCAGCGGCTGCAGGGAGGTGGAGCCGTGCAGATAGATCGAGCCGCTCGTCACGGTACCTGCCGTATAAGCGTCGACGCCTGCGGGCTTCTCGACATCGATGTACTCCTTTTTAAGGATCTCGAGGCCGTCAGCCGACCAGATGTAGGCAAGGAAATCGCTCGCAAGCGCATTGCCGGCAACCTTCTCTGCATCATAAATGAGATTGAAGGGACGGGAAAGCTCGTAATTCCCTGCCTTGACGTTGTCCACCGTTGCATCCTTTCCGTTGACCTGGACTGCCTTGATCCTGTCCGTATTCGCCGCAACGGAGCCGAGCGAAATATAGCCGAGGAAGGAGGAATTTCCTGCGACCTGCGTGACGACCTGACCGGTCGTACCAACGCTGAAGCCCCAGGTCTGATCGAGATCCATTTCCTCAAGAGCCACGCCCTCATTACCATCCTTGTCCGTACCCGTTACAAGTTCGTCGAATGCGCCGCGCGTACCCGATCCCGCCGTACGGGAGATCGCCGTCGTGATGCTCGTAGCGACTGCGCCTCCGTCCCCGCTGCACCCTGCCATCACACCGACTGCCGTCACCGACAGAGCCGCTGCAAGTCCCAAAGCCACAATCTTCTTGTTCATAGTGTTGTTACTCCTTTTTCTTCTTTCCTTTTTTTGTTTTGTGCCTATATCTTATCACTCGCTTGTAAATATCCCCGCACAAAGTTGTCACGAATTTGTAAAATCTTTTGCCGACTTGTAAAATTTTTTTTACAACTTGTCCGCCTTCTATACCTTATATTTATTATGCGCGTAAAACGAAGCGTTTTATTCCCGTCATCCCCGCCCCCGGCGCAAAATCCTTCTTCCTATCCCTTCTGCCCGAAACAAAAAAGAATGGATAAAACGGTCTTCTTGCCGTTATGAAAAAATGCACGGGACCTTTGGTTCCGTGCATTTTTCACGCAAATTCATATAACCGGCAGCGCCGACATATTTGAACAAAATCCCCGGAAAAACCCGGATCGTTTTCCGGCTCTACAGTTTCCAGATGAGCTTTGCGTACTCGCCGACCGAACGGTCGGCGGAGAACTTGCCCACGTTCGCCATGTTGACAAGACACTTGCGGTTGAAGTCGTCCGTGCCGTAGTCATAGAGCAGCTGCGTTTTGACGCGGATATAGTCGGCAAAGTCATACAGCACAAGATAACGGTCAGGCTCGTAACCGGACGTCATGCTCTCATACAGTTTTTTCAGCATGCCCGAATCGTCGGGCAGCGTGCCGTCCACCAGCGTCTCGAGCGCGCGTTTGAGGCGGGGGTTCTGCTCCACGATCTCGCGCGGACAGTAGTACCCCTTGATCGCCGCCACCTCGTCAACGGTGGCGCCGAAGATATAGTTGTTCTCCCTGCCCGCCTCCTCGCAGATCTCCACGTTGGCGCCGTCCATCGTGCCCAGCGTCACCGTGCCGCCCAACATGAACTTCATGTTGCTCGTGCCCGACGCCTCCATGCCCGCAAGGGAGATCTGTTCGGAGATGTCCGCCGCGCACACGATCTTTTCCGCATAGGAGACATTGTAGTTCTGCACGAACACCACCTTCATCTTATCCGCAACGGCGGGGTCGGAATTGACGAGGCGAGCGACCTCGTTGATGAACTTGATGATCGCCTTTGCCATGTAATAGCCGGGCGCCGCCTTGGCGCCGAAGATGAACGCCGTGGGCGGGAAATTCGTGAGCTCGCCGTCCTTGATGGCGAAGTAGTACCACAATACGGAGAGCGCGTTGAGCATCTGCCGTTTGTACTCGTGCAGGCGCTTGACCTGCACGTCAAAGATGAAGTCGGGGGAGAGCGTCACCCCCTCGTGCTCCGCGATATAGGCGGCGAGTTTTTTCTTGTTCTCCTGCTTGATGCGCACGAAGTCGGGCAGCATGGCGCCGATGTGCGGCTCGAGCTTTTTGAGTTCCTCCAGGCGGGTATGCCAGAGGGTACCGATCTTGCCGTCGATGAGGCGCGCCATCTGCGGGTTGTTGAGCAGGAGCCACCTTCTGGGGGTGATGCCATTTGTGATGTTCACGAACTTTTCGGGATAGCGCTCATACCAGTTCTTAAAGGTCTGCGTCTTTAAGATATTCGTGTGGATCTGCGCCACGCCGTTGACGTGCGCGCAAACATAGATGGCAAGATTTGCCATGTGTACCACGTTATCGCGCACGATATAGAAGAGGTTTCCGTCCGCCCCTTCGCTCTGCAGCCGCTGCTGGCAGGCGACGATCTGCTCGTACACCTCGGGCAGCAGGTCGGAAAGCGCCAGAGCGTCCCACTTTTCAAGCGCTTCCGCCATGATGGTGTGGTTGGTGAAGTTGAAGCACTTTGCGCACACCGCGAACGCCTCGTCAAAGGTGAGCCCTTCCGCCTGCAGGATGCGCAGAAGTTCGGGGATGGCGATGACGGGGTGCGTATCGTTGAGCTGGAAGCACCATTTTTCGGGCAGCGTCTTCAGATCTCTGCCCGCCGCCCTGAACTTTGCGACGATATCCTGCAGCGAGGCGCTGACCATGAAATACTGCTGCCGCAGGCGCAGGATCTTGCCCACCATCGTATTGTCGTTGGGATAGAGCACGTCGGTGATCTTGGTGGCGTTGAAATTCTCCGTTGCCTTGACCTCGCCGCGCATTTCGTTGAAGGAGGCGAAGTCGAATGCCTGCACGGGCTCCGCCTGCCACAGGCGCAGGGTATTCACCACGCCGTTGCGATAGCCGAAGATGGGCATATCATAGGGCACCGCCTTGACCGTCTGGTCGGCAAACTTCACGAGCACCGCGTCGCGCTCGACGCGCACGCTCCACGGGTCCCCCCATTTGAGCCAGTCATCCCCTTCCTCGTGCTGGAAGCCGTTTTCAAAGGTCTGGCGGAAGAGCCCGTAGCGGTAGCGGATGCCGTAGCCGTCCAGGGCGATATCTTTGCTTGCCGCGCTCTCGAGATAGCATGCCGCAAGCCTGCCCAGCCCCCCGTTGCCGAGGGCGGCGTCCTCCACTTCCTCGAACTGCGCCAGATCCTCGCCCACGCTTTTGAGGGCTTCGCCCGTCTCCTCCAAGATGCCGAGGTTGAGCAGGTTGGAATAGATGGCGCGGCCCATCAGGAACTCCGCCGAAAAATAGCCGCAGCGGCGGCGGAAGGACTTCCTCTCCCTGTTCCAGTCCGCAAACGTCTCTTCCATCACCGCCTTGGAGACGGCGTTGTACAGCTCCCGCCTGCCCGCCGACTTCAGATCGCAGGCATAGTCCGCATGCAGGACGCGCTCCACGTCCTCAAGAAATTTCTCTTTTTCAAATTTCATTGCTTCACTCCCTGTTTCTTCCGTGATCGTTCCGCGCTTTTTTCCGCGGAAAGCCCAATATATTGTGCCTTCAGCTTTCTCTTTATACTATTCGGACACGGCCACCATTGTATCATACGCATAAGACATTGTCAATCGCTTTTTTTGCGCACCGGACGGGCGCGGGGGCAAATGATCGCAATAAAATTTTTTCGACAATTTTTTACAATTTGTAAAATTGTATTGAAAAATCGTTGCGGGTATGATATAATAGAAATAATGTCACGGCCTTCCCGCCCGCGGAAGGGGCTACAAAGGAGCGCCGCGGCAGTCACGAAGACGACATATGATCGAGGAGGTTGTTATGAAAGAGTGTGAAGCATCGTGCGGAACGCCCGAACAGCTGGAACGGCTGAAGGCGGTCATCGAAGAATCCCGCACGACGCCGGGCTGCCTCATGCACATCCTGCAGGAGGCGCAGGGCATTTACGGGTACCTTCCCATGCCCGTGCAGAAGACGATCGCCGAAGGGCTGAACATCTCGCTTGCCGAGGTGTACGGTGTGGTGACGTTCTATTCGCAGTTTTCCCTCAAACCGAAGGGAAAATTCCGCATCAGCGTGTGCCTGGGAACGGCGTGCTACGTCAAGGGGTCGGACAAGATCCTGGAAGAGGTGGAGCACGAGCTGGGCATCAAGTGCGGCGAATGTACGCCGGACGGGCTGTTCTCCATTGACAGCTGCCGCTGCGTGGGCGCGTGCGGGCTTGCGCCCGTCATGACCGTGAACGAGGACGTGCACGGCAAGCTTACGCCCGAGATGGTCAAGGGTATCCTTGACAAATACAGAAAGGAGGCACAGGCATGACCATTCAGGAACTGGAAGCCATCCGCAAGAAGAAAAAACCGCTCATCGACGTCAGGCGCGTGGTGCGCGAACAGGGCGAGAAGCTTGCAAAACAGACGGGCTACAGAAAGCAGGTGCTCGTGTGCGGCGGCACGGGGTGCACCTCCTCCCATTCGATGAAGGTCATCGAACAGCTGGAAAAATCGCTGGAAGAGCTCAAGATCAAGGACGTGCTCGTGGTCAAGACGGGTTGCTTCGGGCTGTGCGCCCTCGGCCCCATCATGATCGTGTATCCCGAGGGCGCCTTCTATGCGCAGATGACTCCCGAACACGTCAAGACGGTGGCGGAGCAGCACCTTGTCAAGGGCGGCTCCATCGTAAGGGAACTGCTCTATCAGGGCACGGTCGCCGAAGACGGCACCATCATCCCCTTTGCGGAGACCCCCTTCTATAAAAAACAGATGCGCATTGCCCTGCGCAACTGCGGCGTGATCGCACCCGAAGACATCGAGGAGGCGATCGCCGCGGGAGACTATGCCGCCCTGGAAAAGGTGCTTACCTCCATGACGCCGGACGACGTCATCAACGAGATGCTCGCCTCCGGCCTGCGCGGCAGGGGAGGCGCCGGCTTCCCCACGGGCAGAAAGTGGTCGTTTGCCAAGGCGTCGCAGGGCGATATCAAATATGTATGCTGTAACGCCGACGAGGGCGACCCCGGCGCGTTCATGGACCGCTCCGTTCTGGAGGGCGATCCCCACTGCGTGCTGGAAGCCATGGCCATCGCCGGCTACGCCATCGGCGCGCATCAGGGCTATATCTATGTGCGCGCGGAGTACCCCGTCGCCGTCGAACGGCTGAAGATCGCTCTGAAACAGGCGCGCGAATACGGCCTGCTGGGCAAGGACATTCTGGGACTCGGCTTTGACTTTGACATCGAGATCCGTCTGGGCGCCGGCGCCTTCGTGTGCGGCGAGGAGACGGCACTGATGACCTCCATCGAAGGGCACCGCGGCGAGCCCCGCCCCCGTCCCCCCTTCCCCGCCGTCAAGGGTCTGTTCGGCAAGCCCACCATCCTCAACAACGTGGAGACATGGGCGAACGTCAATCCCATCATCGTGAACGGCGCGGCATGGTTCGCCAAGATCGGTACGCCCACTTCGACGGGCACCAAGGTATTCGCACTGGGCGGCAAGATCACCAACGTGGGACTTGTGGAAGTGCCCATGGGCACCACGCTGCGCACCATCGTGGAGGAGATCGGCGGCGGCATCCCGGGCGGCAAGAAGTTCAAGGCGGCGCAGACGGGCGGTCCTTCGGGCGGCTGTATTCCCGCGGAGTGCATCGACACCCCCATCGACTATGACAGCCTCATCGCCATCGGCTCCATGATGGGCTCGGGCGGCATGATCATTCTGGACGAGGACACCTGCATGGTGGACATCTCCAAGTTCTACCTTGAATTCACCGCGGACGAAAGCTGCGGCAAGTGCACGCCCTGCCGCATCGGCACCAAGCGGCTTTTGCAGCTGCTGACCAAGATCACCGAGGGCAAGGGCGAGCCGGAAGACCTTGTGAAGATCGAGGAACTCGCCTCGCACATGAAGCAGTCTTCGCTGTGCGCGCTGGGACAGTCCGCGCCCAACCCCATCCTTTCCACGCTGCGCTATTTCCGCCAGGAGTATGTGGACCACATCGAAAAGAAACACTGCGAAGCGGGCGTATGCAAGGCGCTTCTGACCTACTCCATCGACCCCACGAAGTGCCGCGGCTGCACGCTGTGCGCGCGCAACTGCCCCACGCACGCGATCAGCGGAAAGGTGCGCGAGGCGCATGTCATCGACAAGGACATCTGCATCAAGTGCGGCGTGTGTATGCAAAACTGCAAGTTCGGCGCAGTTGTGAGAAGTTGAGGTGAAGATCATGGCAAAAGACGTAACGTTGACCATCAATGGAATTTCCGTCACCGTCCCCGAGGGGACGACCATCCTGCAGGCGGCGCGCAAGGCGCACATCGAGATCCCCACGCTGTGCTACCTGAAAGACGTCTCCTGCGTGGGCTCCTGCCGCATGTGCGTGGTGGAGGCCACGGGCGCGAGAGGGCTCGTTGCCGCGTGCGTGTACCCCGTTGCCGAGGGCATGGAGGTGCGCACCAACACCGAAAAGTGCCGCGAGAGCAGAAAGATGACGCTCGAGCTGCTGCTTTCCAAACACAAGAAAAAGTGTCTTTCCTGCGAGCGCAACCACAACTGCGAGCTGCAGAAGCTCTCGCTGGGTTACGGCGTGGACGAGGACCGCTTCAAGGGCGAGGACTTCGTTCTGCCCATCGATACTTCCGCCCCCTACGTCGTTCGCGACAACGACAAGTGCATCAACTGCATGCGCTGCGTGGCGGCGTGCAGAAAGCAGCATGTCAACGCCATCGGCCCCATCGGCAGAGGCTTCAACGTGCACATCGGCAGCGCGTTCGACATGCCGCTGTATGAATCGGTGTGCGTGGGCTGCGGACAGTGCATCGTCGCCTGCCCCGTGGGCGCCCTCTCCGAGCGCTCCACCATCGACGAGGTGTGGAAGGCGTTTGCAGACCCCACCAAGAAGGTGGTGTTCTTTACGGCGCCCTCCATCCGCGCCACGCTGGGCGAGGCGTTCGACATGCCCGTCGGCACCAACGTGGAGGGAAAGATGGTGGCTGCCATCCGCCGCCTGGGCAACTGCGAAGTGTTCAATATGGACGTGACCGCAGACCTGACCATCATGGAGGAGGCGAGCGAGCTCATCAACCGCATCAAGACGGGCAAGCCCATGCCCATGTTCACGAGCTGCTGCCCCGCGTGGGTCAAATTCGTGGAACAGAAGTACCCCGAGATGATCCCCCACCTGTCCACCTGCAAGTCCCCCCAGCAGATGTTCGGCGCCCTGCTCAAGACGTACTGGTGCGAAAAGCACCACATCAAGCCGGAGGATCTGTACACCGTCTCCGTCATTCCCTGCACGGCGAAGAAGTATGAGTGTCACCGCCCCGAGATGGAGGGCGAAGTCAACGCCGCCATCACCACACGCGAGCTTGCGCGCATGATCAAGACGGCGGGCATCAAGTTTACCGAACTGCCCGACGAGGACTTCGACAACCCGTTTGCCACGGCAACGGGCGGCGGCGCCATATTCGGCGCGACGGGCGGCGTAATGGAGGCGGCGCTGCGCACCGCGGCGCACATGCTGGACGGCAGCTTTGAAGTGCTCGACTTCTTTGCCGTACGCGGCGCCAATCCGATCAAGGAAGCGACCTATCTGGTGGCGGGGCACACACTGCGCGTTGCCGTCGCCTCCGGTCTGGAGAACGCCGTCGCCCTTCTGGAGCAACTCAAGTCGGGCGAAAAGCACTATGACTTCATCGAGATCATGGCGTGCCCGGGCGGCTGCGTGAACGGCGGCGGACAGCCCACCCTTTCGGACAGCGTGAGAAATTCCACCGAGCTCAAGGAGACGCGCGCCAAGGCGCTGTACATGAGCGATTCGCACAACGAGCAGCGCCGCTCCTCCGACTCCCCCGTCATCGACATGCTCTATGACGACTACTTCATCTTCCCCAACAGCCCCAAGTCGCACGAGGTGCTGCACACCAAGTACAAAGAGGACAAGCGCATTTAACGCGCTTTTCCCTGCCGCGACGGGCTTGTTCCCGATGCAATCAAAAAACGGAAGGCAAGTGCCTTCCGTTTTTTGGTGTTCACGATTTTTAATCCCCGACGGGCGTATAGCCGATGGTGCTTTGCTCCTGCGTTGCTTCCAGTTTGAAGATGACGGGACGAAGACCGTCGTTGCACGAGCAGATCGCAACGCCGGGCACGCCGATCCAATCGCAGTAATAGAAGGGCTCCTTTACGCCGTGCGCGAGCGCAAAGACGTACTGATAGATCGCCTTCCACGCCTCGTCGCAAAAGCCGTCCGACTTTGCGTAGTCGGCATAGAACACCTGCCCTTCGCGCAGCATGGGGCACTTTCCCAGCCCCTGCACGCCGTACTGCGCGGCAAGGTCTTCCTGCAGCGTCCTTCTCAAGACGGTGATCTTCACCCTGTTCATCAGCTGATGGTCTCCTTCATGCGCGCCACCGCCTCCGAACGGGAGGAGACGCCCATCTTTTCATAGATGGAGGAAATATAGTTGCGGGCAGTGCCGTCCGTGAGCTTGAGCGCCGAAGCGATCTGCTTGTTG